>NZ_JARKVQ010000029.1:0-5253 GCF_029946565.1 Iodidimonas sp. MBR-22 | reverse complement strand
GGCGGCAGCGCCGATGGTACTTGCGCTTAAGCGCTGGAAGAGTAGGTCATCGCCAGGTCTGCAAAGTACAGACTGTTCAATACCGTCACATCAATCATTGTCAGCAACATAAAAACGGATGCACCCGCATAACAAAGCGCGCATCTCGCAGCCCGCGCACAACTCAAGCGCAGGCATCAGCGCATAAATTACCCGTCGCGGGGTGGAGCAGCCCGGTAGCTCGTCAGGCTCATAACCTGAAGGTCGTAGGTTCAAATCCTACCCCCGCAACCAAATAAACTATATATTACAATGCACTAAGCAGCCCCCTCGCGGGGCTGTTTTGCGTTTTGGAACCCGTCATAGCGCTATGCTAGCCAGCTTAGTGGCCCAGCGTCAGGCAACCTCAAGCTCTAAATCAAATTGACCAGTGGCCGTTTCGTTAGAAATATAACCATTCAGTACTGCTTTCACCGAATTGGCGACGTGATATGCCAACTCACATGGCACAGCGTTGCCAATTTGTGTAAATACTGATGAATTTCTGCCCTTAAAATCGTATTCAATTGGGAAGGTTTGTATTAAAATGCACTCGTCGATAGTAAGTCTCCGGAGAAATGGCGGTGCACCATCAAATGGCAACGGGTCACCACCACCCCACACCCTGGCATGATAATTTTCAACCCAGCTTTCTGCTTCTTCAAAAAGGTGCGGTTCGTCAATAATTGGCGTCCGGTTCCCACCCATTGTGGCGGGCAGGGTGGAAGCATGGCCACAAGGATTTAGTGGACGACCTTGGCCATTAAACAGCATACCCGCGTAAGGCGAACGTCGAAGTACGGGATTAGCGGCCATCGTTACCTTTGCATTGCACACTCTCGAATTTGTTGAACTCCCTGCTTTTCCGAGCGGTGTTATCACCTCCCGGAGGCTTGGCGCTGAAGTTTTAGACAGTGTCAGGTGAGCAGGGAAGTTCCTCGCGGAAATCCCATCCTTAAAGCCAACTAAGAACATACGTTCTCGGCCTTGCGGAACCCCAAAATCCGATGCTCGGACGACGATCAGGGAGCAGTCATATCCAGCCTGTCGCGCTTCGCGCACCAGTCGCTCACGAACGTGGCGGAATTTCTCCAACTTCGCTAATGCCTTAACGTTCTCCATGACAAACGCTCTTGGCCGCGTTCGCCGAACTGCCTCCATAAACATGAAAACCAGTTGGCTACGGGGATCCGTAGGGTCCATCTTTCCGGCAACAGAAAATCCCTGACAGGGTGGTCCGCCTATAAGCACGTCGGGGTTTTTGAACCCATCGAGTTCGCCGATCAAGTTCTCCAACGGGCCGCACTTTACAACTTGTCCATGGTTGGCAGCAAAAGTCTCGCACGCATCGGGCATTATGTCATTCGCCCAAATCGTCTCAAAACCAGCTTTAGCAAAGCCAACGTCCATCCCACCGGCACCAGAAAACAGTGATATAATTTTCATCAAGAAGGTCGCTCCGTTATCGGCGGTGAGAACATAGCAAGAACAAAGCAGAATTTCATCGAACGGTCAAGCTGGTCGCGCTGGATGGGAGCTGGCTCTAGATTCTCCGGTACCGAAGGTTCATGCTGACGTTAGACCATTGGTCGACTCATCAGCAAGGACGAACGGGGACAAACTCATGGACGGAAGCTCTACAAGGCAAGAACAAGCGCGAGTATTGGTAAACGACTGGCTTCAGTCCGCGAAAGTTGGCGAGACCATCAGACCAGATCAGTTTCAGCACGAAAGAAAAATTCTTGAAGAACTGATTCCAGTCAATACTGCTGGTTTTCGGGGCATTGTCCTCACGGCGATAGTTGGTAAGCAGCTCAATCCCAATTATGATCCAACCCAAGATTTTTATGGCTCGTCGCCGCGAACACTTTTTGAGAAGGGTATATACTATGCCCTCAGGGATAGTCGTGTACCCTGTGGTAAATCTGATCCACTGAACGTGGCGAAAAATCAACAGGTGATTGATGCAAATTGGGCTAGAGGTCGCAGGCCAGAATCGGCGGCTCTAGCTGCTGTCGAGTATATCAGTTTAATTCAATCAAATTGGGAGAATGAAGAGTACCGGCATAATCTTATTGCTCTATTTTTCTCGCGCTTATGGCAATATGCAGAGTTTTGTATGTCTGCTGATGTGCCAATTGCTGAATTCGAGGGAACTCCTCCAGTACGAATTGCGTCCAAACTCGCAAAGTTTACTGCAGACTTTCCTGAAGGTGGAGCAACACCCCAGATCGTCGTTGGAACACTTATATCAAAGTTGAGGGAGGGTGATGAAAATTATTCTACCGTTGGTGGTGTGTTTGAAAGCGTTTTTGGAACGAATACGACTTCGAAGAAGCCTGCCGATGTGTGGGAAGAGATGGCGGATGGATCAATTGGTCAACTTTATGAGATTACTGCAAAACCTGTTGATGAAAAAAGGCTAGACGATTGCGTAGAGAGTTTAAAGGCAATGGACCTTGGTGGGAAGATTGTGACTTTCATTTGTCGCCTGCCACAAGATGTTTCAACACTCGCTGTTTCTGACGGCATACTTCTACATGGAGGAGTGTTGTTTCAATTTTTAGATATAAACGATTTCATTAAAACTACTTTCTGCATTTTGCCTACATTGCAGCAATCAGAGGTAATCGCTGCCGTAGATAAATTCGTAAAGGACACCAACAGGAAAACTGAGGTCAAGACCGGATGGGGAATTGCGTTTGGTTAGTGACTACTGTTTTCTTCTACGCACTGAACACGTCGTCAGAGTGCCAACGGCGGATGCAATTCAGCACTATTAGCATGTCTGTACCGTCGAGCGTGCCCGCATCGATCCCGTCGTGCACGTGGTCAATGAAAGCGTCAAAAGAACCCCATGCGGTCGCAAAGGGCGAGCGCGGCACAGCCCTCGCCTTTTCCAGTCGCCTCACCCGTTCCAGCAATGCACGCGGTCGCGCCACTGTGGTCAGCACTCGTCCTTGAGCGCGCGCATTGCTTCGCCCAAGCGTACGGCACGGCGCAAGTTGGCGTCAGCGTGGGCCTGTCGCTCCGCTGCTTCCTCAATCCGGCGCTGTTGAATCACCCTTAGGTCGTCGCTAAGCACGCCGATCTTGCGGGGTCGGTTTTCATGGTCGAGGTGATCGTTACGCATGGTATTCCTCCAATACTCCATCCTTGATTTGCAGCACTCCGATGCTGGTGAGCAGGTCTAGCCCCGCAAGCCGCTCGTCAA
Organism: Iodidimonas sp. MBR-22; assembly: GCF_029946565.1. Taxonomy (NCBI): domain Bacteria; kingdom Pseudomonadati; phylum Pseudomonadota; class Alphaproteobacteria; order Iodidimonadales; family Iodidimonadaceae; genus Iodidimonas; species Iodidimonas sp. MBR-22. The sequence continues at coordinate 2,021 of NZ_JARKVQ010000029.1, read as the reverse complement.
AGTCGGTGCGGCCAAGGAAGCCCTCAAAGCCAGTCGCGATCGCCAACCGCTTGAAGTAGTCGTCGCGCGAAGGCATCGTGTCGATTGCGATGGGGTGGGCCATGTAGTCCGCCATCCTGACGGCCCAGCTCAGCGCCGTGTCGAACCGTTCGATTGGCTCAGCGGTCAGCATCCGGCGGGGACCGTAGGGGGGCAAGATGAACACCGCCACGCATCGGTCTCCGGGGAGCGGGTTGCTGAACATGACGTAGTTCCGTTCTGTGTTGATCATCGGCATTAGTTTACCGCCTTTGCTTCGAGTTGAATGATGCGGTCCTCCAAGTCGGCAACCGCTTGAATGCCTGCGACCGCGTTGAGACACCCGATCAGGATGCGCCCCGTGTCAGGGTCCACATTACCGTCAGCGACCGCTTGCATGATTTGTCGCGCCTGCTGAGGCAGCGGTGCGTCGCTGCTCAGTTCAAACTGCACCTTCTCAGCCTGCGCCTTCTTGGGCGGCGAAATGCGCGCCAGCACGAGCGCAGCGGCTTGCATGTCACCTTCCAGCGCGGCGTCGATGACCACACGGGCAACAGCGGGTCCGTCATCGTTAAGCGCCTGCGCGATCTTGTCCCGCTTCGAGAGCGTCCCCTTGGGCCTGCCAGCGGGGTTCGGGGATGCCATCCCCTTCTCCCATTTCACGGGCTTCGGTTCGTAGCCCTGCAACCATGTGGGCTGAGGTGATGTATCTGTCATGCGGTGCTCCGTGATCTAATCAAGGTCGTTTCAGCGGTCCTGCATGACGAACGCTTTTTCAGCCGCCGTCTTCGCTTCCCTCAAAGCCTTGGCCTTGTGCGGAGGCGCGCCTACCGCCTTCTCCAGTTCCTTGAACACCAGCCCCGCGCGCTCCTCGATCAGCACCTTAGCAGCGGTCATGACCTTGAGGCGCTTCGCCATCGCTGGGTTGTGCCGCTCATGATACATGCGGGTCAGCGTCTTCTGCATGTTCGCGTCAATGCCTGACAGAATGGCGGGCGCACCGAGCACGGCGGTTGCAACGGTGTGGTCACCATCGTCAATCGCTTGCTGGATGAGCTTCATGCGCTCGCCCGTGGCCAGACCCTTAAAGTGGGCACGGACCTCAGCGGCGATGGTGCCTGCTGCTTTGCTCTCCACCGGCTGTGTCAGTTCACCCTCAAGATGAGCGATGCCCTTCTCCAAGTTGGCGCGGGTGCTGTCGAACCCCTTGGCGATGCGCGCGAACATCTTCTGCGCGAGACCATCGGTCATTATGATCTGAGTGGATTCATTCCAAGTCGGGTTGGTCTTGGCCTGCTCCCGCGCTGCGTGAACATCGGCGATGCCCTGATACGCCGCACCGAATGCGTGCAGCGTGGGTGCGAGCACCGCTTCGGTCTCGCTGTCGTACCCGTCGATCTGCTCGACATTTTTCGGATGCAGGGCGGGTGTGACCTGTGTGTGGATTTCGGTGCTCATGGTGCTGATAACCCCTGATACGGCTTGCAATGTGCTGCAACGCTACCTGTTTCACCCATAGGTCAACAAGCGAAACATATTTTAATTCAATTGGTTAGGTCTAATATTCACAATGAGGGCCTACAAGCTAAGGGTTTGGCGGTGGGTGAAACTGACAGGCTGGGTGGGGCTTGGGTTAAGGCCCGCATGGGCGGGCGCGCACGTGGAGAAACTGCGCACAGTGGGGGCGGTGGGGGCCGTGGGGAGGGTGGTGGCTAAGTGCTTGTTTGGTACCACTGCCCCCAGTTTCCCCAGTATCCCCAATCTACCACCACTGCCCCCACTATCCCCACACTACTGAGTTTCCTTAGGGGGTGTGCCCTTGGGACGGCAGAACCAGAAACCGTTCTCGTTCTTCTTTTCGAGGTAGGTGTTGCTGTTCTTGCCCCACCAGTTGTCTGTGGTCACCTTCTCCATGATTGCCGATGTCTGAGATGCCCCACGTTTTCTAGACACCTGCCTCTTTCAGTTTCTGCTGTCTGGCTTCGAAGTCAACGGGCGACAAC
>NZ_JARKVQ010000028.1:2500-5433 GCF_029946565.1 Iodidimonas sp. MBR-22 | reverse complement strand
AACAGTCTGTACTTTGCAGACCTGGCGATGACCTACTCTTCCAGCGCTTAAGCGCAAGTACCATCGGCGCTGCCGCCTTTCACGTCCGAGTTCGGGATGGGATCGGGTGGTTCGACGGCGCCATGATCACCAGGTCGGCGAAGGACAGACTGTTGTTTTGCACGGTTAAAAGCATGGATATCATGGGTTCATGACCGATTTTGGTCACTGAACATGATGGGGTCTGTTAAGCAATTCGAGCCATTAGTACTGGTCAGCTTCACACATTACTGCGCGTCCACACCCAGCCTATCAACGTGGTGGTCTTCCACGGCTCTCAATGAGACCTAATCTCGAGGGGGGCTTCCCGCTTAGATGCTTTCAGCGGTTATCCCTTCCGTACATAGCTACCCGGCAATGCGGCTGGCGCCACAACCGGTCCACCAGAGGTACGTCCATCCCGGTCCTCTCGTACTAAGGACAGCTCCTCTCAAGTCTCACACGCCCACGGCAGATAGGGACCGAACTGTCTCACGACGTTCTAAACCCAGCTCACGTACCACTTTAATCGGCGAACAGCCGAACCCTTGGGACCTGCTCCAGCCCCAGGATGTGATGAGCCGACATCGAGGTGCCAAACACTGCCGTCGATATGAGCTCTTGGGCAGTATCAGCCTGTTATCCCCGGCGTACCTTTTATTCGTTGAGCGATGGCCCTTCCACGCAGAACCACCGGATCACTATGACCGACTTTCGTCCCTGCTCGACCTGTCAGTCTCGCAGTCAGGCTGGCTTATGCCATTGCACTCGACGATCGATTTCCAACCGATCTGAGCCAACCATCGCGCGCCTCCGTTACCATTTGGGAGGCGACCGCCCCAGTCAAACTACCCGCCACAGAGGGTCCCGGACCCGGTTTCACGGGCCTCGGTTAGATATCAAAAGTGTCAAGGGTGGTATTTCACGGATGCCTCCACACCAGCTGGCGCCGGCGCTTCATAGGCTCCCACCTATCCTACACATGACACTCCTGATACCACTCTGAAGCTGTAGTAAAGGTGCACGGGGTCTTTCCGTCTAACCGCGGGTAGCCCGCATCTTCACGGGCAATTCAATTTCGCTGGGCCTGTGCTGGAGACAGTGGGGAAGTCGTTACGCCATTCGTGCAGGTCGGAACTTACCCGACAAGGAATTTCGCTACCTTAGGACCGTTATAGTTACGGCCGCCGTTTACCGGGGCTTCAATTCAGAGCTTGCACTCCTCCTCTTAACCTTCCGGCACCGGGCAGGCGTCAGACCCTATACGTCGCCTTGCGGCTTCGCAGAGCCCTGTGTTTTTAGTAAACAGTCGCCACCCCCTGGTTTGTGCCCCCTGCTTATGGTTGCCCACAAGCAGGGCCTCCTTCTCCCGAAGTTACGGAGGCATTTTGCCGAGTTCCTTCAGCACAGTTCTCCCAAGCGCCTTGGTATACTCTACCTGTCCACCTGTGTCGGTTTAGGGTACGGTCGTTAACGGGAGGGCTATTTCCTGGAACACCTTCGCGGCCCATCCAATCCAATAAGGACAAACCGCTTACAGTATTCGTCACCACTCCCCGGCTGAGGAATATTAACCTCATTCCCATCACCTACGCCTTTCGGCCTCGGCTTAGGGGCCGGCTCACCCTGCGCGGATTAGCCTTGCGCAGGAACCCTTGGACTTTCGGCGACAGAGTCTCTCACTCTGTTTGTCGCTACTCATGTCAGCATTCTCACTTCCGATACCTCCACAGCCTCTCGCGAGACCGCTTCACAGGCTTACGGAACGCTCCGCTACCACGTGATCAAAGATCACATCCGCAGCTTCGGTACATGTCTTGAGCCCCGGTACATCTTCGGCGCAAGAACCCTTGTTTAGACCAGTGAGCTGTTACGCTTTCTTTAAAGGATGGCTGCTTCTAAGCCAACCTCCTGGTTGTTTTGGGGTTCTCACATCCTTTCCCACTTAGACATGATTTAGGGACCTTAGCTGGCGGTCAGGGCTGTTTCCCTCTCGACGACGGACCTTAGCACCCGCCGTCTGTCTGCCGGACTAAACTCATCGGTATTCGGAGTTTGGTTAGAGTTGGTAAGGCTCGCGCCCCCCGCATCCATCCAGTGCTCTACCCCCGATGGTCATCATCCGACGCACTACCTAAATAGTTTTCGCGGAGAACCAGCTATCTCCCGGTTTGATTGGCCTTTCACCCCTAACCACAGCTCATCCCCGTCTTTTTCAACAGACGTGGGTTCGGTCCTCCAGTGGGTGTTACCCCACCTTCAACCTGGCCATGGCTAGATCACCGGGTTTCGGGTCTAATGCATCGAACTCAATTCGCCCTATTCAGACTCGCTTTCGCTACGCCTACACCTAACGGCTTAAGCTTGCTCGATACACTAAGTCGCTGACCCATTATACAAAAGGTACGCAGTCACCCCTCAAGGAGGCTCCTGCTGATTGTAAGCATTCGGTTTCAGGATCTGTTTCACTCCCCTAATCGGGGTGCTTTTCACCTTTCCCTCACGGTACTTGTTCACTATCGGTCATGTGGGAGTACTTAGGCTTGGAGGGTGGTCCCCCCATGTTCAGACGGGATTTCTCGTGTCCCGCCCTACTCAAGGACGCATGATCGGTTTGCCTGTACGGGGCTGTCACCCACTTCGGCCAGTCTTTCCAGACTGTTCCAGTTTCCTCTCATGCGCCACTGGCCTGGTCCCCTTTCGCTCGCCACTACTCAGGGAGTCTCGGTTGATGTCCTTTCCTCCGGGTACTGAGATGTTTCAGTTCTCCGGGTTCGCCTCCGCACCCTATGTATTCAGATACGGATACCGCCTAAGCGGTGGGTTGCCCCATTCGGAAATCCATGGATCAAAGGGTGCTCACCCCTCCCCATGGCTTATCGCAGCGTGCCACGTCCTTCATCGCCTCCACATGC
>NZ_JARKVQ010000027.1:0-16136 GCF_029946565.1 Iodidimonas sp. MBR-22 | reverse complement strand
TGCCGGCGTTGTTGCGTCGATCGTCGCCTGATTGATCATCGCCTGAATTGAAGATAGATCCGCAGCGAATGCGGTTGGATAAGACAAAATAATGGAAAAAGCGGGCGTCCTGCCGTGGGTTTACGGTTGGGGATGCTCGCTTTCTCACCCCCGGGACGGATGCTTCCCCTCGATGGTCGGGCCGCTTATGGTGCGTGGATCGCGGGAATTTCCGTCTCATTTGCCGTTTGATCAAGAATTAGGTTGAACGGTTGAGCCTGTCGCGCTAAGTCCCCTCCGTTGCGTCTTCTTCCTGAAGAGGTGACGGCGTGGAGGAGTGTAGCTCAATTGGTAGAGCACCGGTCTCCAAAACCGGGGGTTGTGAGTTCGAGTCTCGCCACTCCTGCCAGCGCCGAGAGGACATGTGCTGTAATGTGATTGATGATCGCATTATGTATTCTGTAGCCACGGATAACGAAACGGACGAAGACATGGCCAAGACAAGCCCTGCACAATTTGTGCGGCAGGTGCGCCAAGAGCTCGATAAAGTGACGTGGCCCTCACGCCGCGAAACGTCGATCACGACTGTCATGGTCGGTATCATGGTGGCATTGACTGCGATTTTCTTTGTCGTGGTTGATATGGGCCTGTCATGGGGTGTGTCGACGATTCTCGGTTTCGGAGGGTAAAAGAGTGGCAGATCCGCGCTGGTATATCATTCACGCTTATTCCGGTTTCGAGAAGAAGGTGGCCGATTCGATCAAGGAGCAGGCTGAATTGCAGGGCCTTGATACGTTGATCGAAGAGGTGATCGTGCCCACTGAGGAAGTGGTTGAGATCAGAAAAGGCCAGAAACGCACGGCCGAACGAAAGTTTTTCCCCGGCTATCTGCTGGCCAAGATGGTGATGAACGAACAGACCTACCATCTGGTGAAAAACACCGGTAAGGTGACCGGCTTTCTGGGGCCGCAGGGCAAGCCGGTGCCGATCAGCGAGGCCGAAGCGGACCGGATTTTGCATCAGGTGAAGGAAGGCGTGGAGCGTCCGCGTCCGACCATTCAATTTGAAGTGGGCGAAGAAGTGCGGGTGAAAGATGGCCCCTTTGCCTCGTTCAATGGCATGGTCGAAGAAGTGGACGAAGAACGCTCGCGGCTTAAGGTTTCGGTTTCGATTTTTGGCCGGGCCACGCCTGTGGAGCTTGAATTCGCTCAGGTCGAAAAGTCCTGATTGAAATAAGGTCGGCGCAGATGCCTTTGGTGTCTGCGTGCGGCTTTCATCGCGCGGGAGGCCAGCCAGGGCCGTTACCGCGCCCCTTTCGAACTGGTGCCCGGCCGATCCGGGCAGAGAGGAACTGACATGGCAAAAAAGATTACCGGCTATATCAAGCTGCAAGTGCCCGCCGGTGCTGCCAATCCGTCGCCCCCCATCGGGCCGGCGCTTGGTCAGCGCGGTGTGAATATTATGGAATTCTGCAAGGCGTTCAATGCGGCCACAGAAAAGCTGGAAAAAGGCATGCCGATTCCCACCGTCATCACGGTGTATCAGGATCGCTCCTTTACCTTTGTGACGAAAACCCCGCCTGCCAGCTATTATCTGAAGCGCGCCGCCAATATCAAAAAGGGTGGTGTGACGCCGGGCAAGGCATCCGCAGGCACGGTGACCGTGGATCAGATCCGCGAAATCGCCGAAGCCAAAATGCCGGATCTGAACGCCCATGATCTGGATCAGGCAATGAGCATCATTGCCGGTTCCGCGCGTTCGATCGGCCTGACCGTGGAGGGCATGTGAGATGGCACATCTGAGCAAAAGAATGAAGGCGCTGGCGGGCCAGGTGGATCGCGAAAAGGAATATACGATTCCCGAAGCCATCGGCATCCTGCAATCGGTGAAAGCCACGAAATTCGATGAAACCGTTGAAATCGCCATGAATCTGGGGGTTGATCCCCGCCATGCCGATCAGATGGTGCGGGGCGTTGTTTCGCTTCCCCATGGCACCGGTAAAACCATGCGCGTTGCGGTTTTTGCCAAAGGCCCGAAGGCGGATGAAGCTTTGGCTGCCGGAGCCGACAAGGTGGGCGCTGAAGATCTGGCCGAAGAATTTGCCAATGGCAATATTGATTTCGACCGGATCATCGCCACCCCCGATATGATGGCTGTGGTCGGCAAGCTGGGCCGGGTTCTGGGCCCCAAGGGTTTGATGCCCAATCCCAAGCTGGGCACCGTGACCATGGATGTGAAAAAAGCCGTGACGGATGCCAAAGCCGGTCAGGTACAATATCGGGTTGAAAAAGCCGGTATCGTTCATGCGGGTATTGGCAAGCTGAGCTTTGATGCCGGGCAGATCGAGGCCAATGTGCAGGCCTTCATTGCTGCCATCATCAAGGCAAAGCCCGCAGGGGCCAAGGGCAACTATCTGAAAAAGGTGGCGATCACCTCATCGATGGGCCCGGGTTTGAAAATTTCGGTTGCCAGCTTCAGCTGAGGCGGCGATCTGAAAAGAGCGGTTTTGCCGGATGTTTTTGGCGAAACCGATCGGGGATCGGCCGTATATCGGCCGGTTCTTCTGTCCGAGATTGCAGGTGCCGGGCGTTTTCCGTGCGATTATTTGGCTTTGCCGGATAATGGAAACCAAGCGGCTTAATCGATCACAGATCGGGGCCTGCATGAGACGGGGTGACGATGGCCGGTTTGGCTTTGCAGGGGTTTTTGTGCTTTTGTGAAGCGGCCGGTTGAAACCGAGTTCCGATGGTTGGTCACAAGGCCGCCTTTCGGTGCCGGAATGCCCCCGGACAGTGCGTGGCGTGCCGTTTTCGATGGCACGTCTGGTGCAACCTGGAGAGACAATGATCGATTGTCTGTCCCAACAGGAGGCGAGAAGTGGATCGAGCCCAAAAGAAGGAGCTGGTCGCGTCCATGCAGGACGTCTTCTCCGCTGCCCCCGTTGTGGTGGTCACACACTATAAGGGGCTTTCGGTAGCGGAAATGTCTGATTTGCGCGTTCAAATGCGTGCAGTCGGGGCCGACTTCAAAGTGACGAAGAACCGGCTCACCAAAATCGCGCTTCAAGGCACCTCATCGGAATCGATTGCGGATCTGTTCACGGGTCCAACAGCAATCGGCTATTCCGATGATCCGGTGGCGGCACCCAAAGTGCTGGCCAGATTTGCCAAAAAGAATGACAAGCTGGTCATTCTGGGCGGCGTTCTGGATGGACAGGCGCTTGATGCGGATCGCGTCAAGGCCCTGGCCGAACTGCCTTCGCTCGACGAATTGCGTGGGACGCTGGTGGGTCTGTTGCAGGCCCCCGCAAGCCGCATCGCCAGAGTGTTGCAGGCCCCCGGTGGACAGGTCGCTCGTGTCCTGGCCGCTTATGCCGAGAAGCAAGACGCTGCGTGAGCTTGATACCCAATCATTGGAATGAGACCCGCTTGAGGGTCATATGGAGTTAAAAATGGCTGATCTTGAAAAGATTGTTGAAGACCTGTCGAACCTGACCGTTCTGGAAGCTGCTGAGCTGTCCAAACTGCTGGAAGAAAAATGGGGCGTTTCCGCCGCGGCTCCGGTCGCCGTTGCCGCTGCCGGTGCGGCCGGTGCTGCCGAAGCCGTTGAAGAAAAGACCGAATTTGACGTGATCCTGACCGCCGCCGGCGAGAAGAAAATCAATGTCATTAAGGAAGTGCGGGCCATTACCGGTCTTGGCCTCAAAGAAGCCAAAGATCTGGTTGAAGGTGCGCCTAAGCCGGTCAAGGAAGGTGTCAATAAAGAAGACGCCGCCAAATTGAAGGCTCAACTTGAAGCCGCTGGTGCGTCTGTCGAGCTGAAATAACGTCACGCTTTAATGCGCGATGGTCGGGCTGGGGGCAATGTGCGCCCCCGGCCCGCAGGTGTCTTTCCCGACAAGGCTAATGTCTGCGGGGATTGGGCCGAGGCTCCCTGAAACGGGAGTGACAAGGGGTTCGGGCCGGGTTGGCCTGGGGCCTGATGGAATTTATGATGTCGGGGAGAGCGCATTGTCAGATGTCGCATCCCGGATGGCAGGCGGATGACACAGGGTCATTCGTTTATGAGCGCAAGCGAAGCGAGGGCGTAGCATGGCGACTTCTTTCACCGGTCGTAAGCGGGTTCGCAAGACCTTTGGCCGCATCCCCGAAGTGACGGAGATGCCGAATCTGATCGCGGTGCAGCGGGCATCCTATGATCAATTCTTCAAGGCTGGGGCGACCGAGGAGGAGCGGAAAGCCTCTGGTCTGGAGAGCGTTCTGCAATCGGTTTTTCCGATCACGGATTTTTCCAATACGGCATCCTTGGAATATGTCCGTTATGAACTGGAAGATCCAAAATATGATTTCGATGAATGTCGCGCTCGCGGGATGACGCTGGCCGCGCCCTTGCGCGTGACCTTGCGGCTGATCGTTTTCGAGGTTGATCCCGATACCGATGCGCGGTCTGTTCTCGATATCAAGGAACAAGACGTTTATATGGGCGATATGCCCCTGATGACCAAAAACGGGACCTTTGTGGTGAACGGCACCGAGCGGGTGATTGTTTCCCAGATGCATCGTAGCCCCGGCGTCTTTTTTGATCATGACAAGGGCAAAACCCATAGCTCGGGCAAGTTCCTGTTTGCCGCGCGGGTCATTCCCTATCGCGGCTCGTGGCTTGATTTTGAATTTGACGGCAAAGACATTGTGAATGTGCGGATTGACCGCCGTCGCAAGCTGCCGGCCACCGTTCTGCTGTATGCCCTTGGCATGACATCCGAACAGATCCTGCATTATTTCTACAAAACCATCAGCTATGAGCGCACCGAACAGGGCTGGAAGGTACCGTTCCTTGCCGATAAATGGCGTGGCGCCAAGCCCGATTATGATGTGGTGGATGCGGCATCCGGCGAAGTGGTGATCGAGGCGGGCAAGAAAGTCACCCCGCGTCTTGCCAAAAAGCTCGAAAAGGATGGGATCCAGGCACTTCTGGTTCCGGCGGAAGAAATCGTTGGCCGCTATGCTGCCGAGGATCTGGTTGATGATCAGACCGGGGCGATTTATATCGAAGCCGGTGAGGAAATCACCGAAGCGCATCTGGAAAGCCTTTATGAAGCAGGCTTTGTGGAACTGCGCGTTCTCGATATCGATAATATGTCGATTGGCCCCTGGATTCGCAATACGCTTCAGGTGGATAAGGTCGAGGGCTATGAGCAGGCCCTGGCTGAGATTTACAAGGTGATGCGTCCCGGCGAGCCGCCAACCAAGGAAACCGCTGAAGCTTTGTTCGATGGCCTGTTTTTCGATCCCGAACGCTATGATCTTTCGGCGGTTGGCCGGGTGAAGATGAATATGCGGCTGGGTCTTGATGCTGAAGATACCGTGGGGGTTCTGCGTCAGGAAGATATTCTTTCGGTGCTGCGCCATCTTGTGGATCTGAAGGATGGCCGGGGCGAGGTGGATGATATCGATCATCTGGGCAATCGTCGTTTGCGTTCGGTTGGCGAATTGCTTGAAAATCAGTATCGCGTGGGCCTTTTGCGGATGGAACGGGCCATTCGCGAGCGGATGTCGTCGGTGGATATCGATACCGTGATGCCTCATGATCTGATCAATGCGAAGCCTGCGGTCGCTGCCGTGCGGGAATTCTTTGGCAGTTCGCAGCTTTCGCAATTTATGGATCAAACCAATCCGCTGGGCGAAATCACCCACAAGCGTCGTGTGTCGGCGCTCGGACCGGGGGGGCTCACCCGTGAGCGGGCGGGCTTTGAAGTGCGCGATGTGCATCCCACCCATTATGGTCGCATCTGCCCGATCGAAACACCGGAAGGCCCGAATATCGGCCTGATCAATTCCCTGGCCACCTATGCCCGGGTCAATAAATATGGCTTCATCGAAACCCCTTATCGCAAGGTGGTGGATGGTGTCGTGACCCGTGATGTCGTTTATCTTTCGGCCATGGAAGAAAGCCGCCATACCATCGCGCAGGCGAATGCCGAACTGGACGAAAATAATCGCTTCGTGGCGGATCTGGTCTCCACACGTTGTGCCAGCGAATTCATGCTGGCCCCGCCCGAACAGATCACCCTGATGGATGTGAGCCCCAAGCAGCTTGTTTCGGTTGCGGCTGCGCTCATTCCGTTCCTTGAAAACGATGACGCCAACCGTGCCCTCATGGGCTCGAACATGCAGCGTCAGGCGGTGCCGCTGGTGCGGGCGGAAGCGCCTTTCGTGGGCACCGGCATGGAAAAGGTGGTGGCACAGGATTCCGGCGCATCCATCGCAGCCCGGCGTACGGGTGTGGTGGATCAGGTGGATGCCATGCGCATCGTGGTGCGAGCCACCGAAGATGTGGGCCCGGGCGATCCCGGCGTGGATATCTATCGCCTGTCGAAATTCCAGCGCTCCAACCAGAATACCGCCATCAATCAGCGGCCTTTGGTGCGCAAGGGCGATATCGTCTCGAAAGCCGATATCATCGCCGATGGACCCTCGACCGATCTGGGGGAACTGGCGCTGGGACGGAATGTGCTGGTCGCCTTCATGCCCTGGAATGGCTATAATTTCGAGGATTCGATCCTTCTGTCTGAACGCATCGTGAAAGAAGATGTGTTCACCTCGATCCATATCGAGGAATTCGAGGTGATGGCCCGGGATACCAAGCTGGGGCCGGAAGAAATCACCCGCGATATTCCCAATGTGGGTGAAGAAGGCCTGCGCAATCTGGATGAGGCCGGCATCGTTTATATCGGCGCCGAAGTGCATCCGGGTGATATTCTGGTGGGCAAGATCACCCCCAAGGGCGAAAGCCCGATGACCCCGGAAGAAAAGCTTCTGCGCGCGATTTTCGGGGAAAAGGCATCGGATGTGCGCGATACATCCATGCGTTTGCCGCCGGGCGTTGCGGGCACCATCGTCGAAGTGCGGGTGTTTAATCGCCATGGTGTGGAAAAAGACGAACGGGCCCTGTCGATCGAGCGTCAGGAAATCGAACGTCTGCAAAAGGACCGTGATGACGAACGCGCCATTCTGGAACGCAATATCTTTGCCCGCCTGAACGATCTGATCCTTGGCCATGTGGTCAGCGCCGGGATCAAGGAGATGAAAAAGGGCACCGTGGTCACGGCCGAGGCTTTCGAGGCTCTGTCGCACAAGGACCGCTGGAACATTGCGGTTGATGATGATGCCGTGATGGCCGAAATCGAAGCCCTGAAAAAGCAGTATGATGAATCCCGCGCCAATCTGCAGCGCCGCTTTGAAGAAAAGGTGGACAAGCTGCAACGCGGGGATGAAATGCCGCCGGGCGTTTTGAAGATGGTCAAGGTTTTTGTGGCCGTGAAGCGCAAGATGCAGCCCGGCGACAAGATGGCCGGTCGGCATGGCAACAAGGGCGTCATCTCGCGGATTTTGCCGGATGAAGACATGCCCTTCCTTGAAGACGGATCGCCGGTGGATATCGTGCTCAATCCTTTGGGCGTGCCATCGCGCATGAATGTCGGCCAGATTCTCGAAACCCATCTGGGCTGGGCCAGCCGCGGTCTCGGTCGTCAGATCAATCGTATGGTCGAAGCCTGGCATGACGATGTTGAGGAAAAATCGGCAGTGCTCGGCGATATCCGGGGGCGTTTGTCATCGATCTATGGCCAGGAGCAATATGATGCTGATATTGCCACCTTGAGCGATGGTGAACTGATCGAGCTTGCGGGCAATATGTCTTATGGTGTGCCTTTCGCGACGCCGGTTTTCGATGGCGCGGTGGAAGCCGATATCTGTGAGATGCTCAAAAGTGCCGGGCTCGATGAATCCGGTCAGGTCGATCTTTATGATGGCCGGACCGGAGAACGATTCGACCGCAAGGTGACAGTCGGCTATATTTACATGCTGAAGCTGCATCATCTGGTGGATGACAAGATCCACGGACGGTCGATCGGCCCCTACAGCCTCGTGACCCAGCAGCCGCTGGGTGGCAAGGCGCAATTCGGTGGTCAGCGCTTTGGTGAAATGGAGGTCTGGGCCTTGCAGGCTTATGGTGCCGCTTATACCTTGCAGGAAATGCTGACGGTGAAATCGGATGATGTGGCCGGGCGCACCAAGGTCTATGAGGCCATCGTCAAGGGTGATGACACCTTTGAAGCCGGCATCCCTGAATCCTTCAATGTGCTCGTGAAGGAAATGCGGAGCCTTGGTCTCAATGTCGAGCTTTTGTCGAGCGAAACAGAGCAGAGCTAATCATCCCGGACGGCGATTGCGCCGTCCGCGGATCAACCCAATGTCGGGCAGCCTCAAGCTGGGAAGCGTTCTGAGATGAATCAGGAACTGATGAATTTCTTCAACCCGGGCCAAAAGCCGGAGAGCTTTGATCGTATCAAGATCTCGCTCGCCAGCCCCGAACGGATCCGGTCATGGTCTTTCGGTGAAATCAAAAAGCCCGAAACGATCAACTATCGTACCTTCAAGCCGGAACGGGATGGCCTGTTCTGTGCGCGCATCTTTGGTCCGATCAAGGACTATGAATGCCTGTGTGGCAAATACAAACGCATGAAATATCGCGGGATCATCTGCGAGAAATGCGGTGTTGAAGTCACCCTTTCAAAAGTGCGGCGTGAACGCATGGGCCATATCGAATTGGCGGCCCCGGTCGCGCATATCTGGTTCCTGAAATCGCTGCCATCGCGGATCGGTCTGCTCCTTGATATGATGCTCAAGGATCTCGAACGTGTGCTTTATTTTGAAAGCTTCATCGTCACCGAGCCGGGGCTGACCCCACTGAAGAAATATCAGCTTCTATCAGAAGAAGATTTCTATCGGGCGCAGGATGAATATGGCGAAGACAGCTTCACCGCCGGGATCGGTGCTGAAGCCATCCGCCATATGATGGAAACCCTTGATCTGGAAGCCGAGCGCGAAACTCTGCTGAAAGATCTGGCGGAAACCAAATCGGAACTGAAGCCCAAAAAGATCGTCAAGCGGCTGAAAGTGGTGGAAAGCTTCATCGAATCCGGCAATCGCCCGGAATGGATGATCATGACCATCATCCCGGTGATCCCGCCCGAATTGCGCCCGCTGGTGCCGCTCGATGGCGGTCGGTTCGCTACCTCCGATCTCAATGATCTCTATCGCCGGGTGATCAACCGCAATAACCGCTTAAAGCGGCTTATCGAATTGCGGGCGCCTGATATCATTATCCGCAATGAAAAGCGGATGCTGCAGGAAGCGGTGGATGCGCTGTTCGATAATGGTCGGCGGGGCCGCACCATTACCGGCAATAACAAGCGCCCGCTGAAATCACTGAGCGATATGCTGAAAGGTAAGCAGGGCCGTTTCCGCCAGAATCTGCTGGGCAAGCGCGTCGATTATTCCGGTCGTTCGGTGATCGTAGTGGGGCCGGAACTGAAGCTTCATCAATGTGGCCTGCCCAAGAAGATGGCGCTGGAACTGTTCAAGCCCTTCATCTATTCGCGGCTCGATAAAAAGGGCATCGCCACCACCATCAAGCAGGCAAAAAAGCTGGTTGAAAAAGAGCGGCGCGAGGTGTGGGACATTCTCGATGAGGTGATCCGCGAACATCCCGTGATGCTCAATCGGGCGCCAACGCTCCATCGTCTGGGGATTCAGGCGTTCGAGCCGGTGCTCATCGAAGGCAAGGCCATCCAGCTTCATCCGCTGGTGTGCGCCGCCTTCAATGCCGATTTCGACGGCGATCAGATGGCCGTGCATGTGCCCCTGTCTTTGGAAGCGCAGCTTGAAGCGCGGGTGCTGATGATGTCCACGAACAACATCCTCAGCCCGGCCAATGGCAAGCCGATCATCGTGCCCAGCCAGGATATCGTTCTGGGGCTTTATTATATTACGCTGGAGCGTGAAAACGAGCCGGGCGAAGGCATGATCTTTGGTTCGCTCGATGAAATTCAATATGCCCTCGATAATCATGTGGTGACCCTGCACAGCAAGATCATCGCGCGGATTCACACGGTGGATGAGAATGGCGATCCCGTGACTCGGCGGGAAAACACGACGCCGGGCCGGATGTTGCTGTCGCAGCATTTGCCGAAAAACAAGAATATCCCCTTTGCCACCATCAACAAGCTGATGACCAAGCGGGAAATTTCCGAGGTTATCGATGTTGTCTATCGCCATTGCGGTCAGAAGCAGACCGTGCTGTTTGCCGATGGCATCATGGCTTTGGGCTTTGCCCATGCCTGCCGCGCGGGCATTTCCTTTGGCAAGGATGACATGGTGATCCCCGATACCAAGGTGCGTTTGGTTGATGAAACCAAATCTTTGGTGAAGGAATATGAAGAACAATATCAGGATGGTTTCATCACGCAGGGCGAGAAATACAACAAGGTTGTTGATGCCTGGGCCCAATGCACCGACAAGGTGGCCGATGAAATGATGCAGGAAATCTCGGCACGCCGCATGGATAAGGTGACGGGCCGGGAGATGGAGATCAATTCCATCTATATGATGTCTCATTCCGGGGCGCGTGGTTCCCCTGCCCAGATGAAGCAGCTGGCCGGGATGCGGGGCTTGATGGCCAAGCCTTCGGGTGAGATCATCGAAACCCCGATCATCTCGAACTTCAAGGAAGGCCTGTCGGTTCTTGAATATTTCAATTCAAGCCATGGGGCCCGGAAGGGTCTTGCCGATACGGCGCTGAAAACCGCCAATTCCGGCTATCTCACCCGTCGTCTGGTGGATGTGAGCCAGGATTGCGTGATCGTCGAGCATGATTGTGGCACCGAAAAGGGCCTTGATCTTACCGAAGTCGTCGAATCCGGGGAAACCGTGGTCAGCCTGTCAGAGCGGATTTTGGGCCGCACGGCTGCCATTGATATCATGGACCCCGTTTCGGGTGATCTGTTGGTTGCGGCGGGCACGCCCCTCAATGAGATCGAGGCGGAGAAGGTGGAGCAGGCGGGCGTCACGTCGGTGCGTATTCGCTCGGTGCTTACCTGCGAAACCCGCGCGGGCACCTGCGCCCTTTGTTATGGGCGGGATCTGGCGCGCGGAACGCCGGTGAATATGGGCGAAGCCGTGGGCGTTATTGCAGCCCAGTCGATTGGCGAGCCGGGCACCCAGCTTACCATGCGCACCTTCCATATTGGCGGTACGGCGACCGTGTCTGAACAATCGTCGCTGGAAGCCGGCTATGATGCCACCGTGCAATATGAACAGGCCCATGCGGTTCCCGATTCCAAGGGGCGGCAGATCGTCATGAGCCGTAATCTGGAAATCGCCCTGATCGATGGCGAAGGCCGGGCCCGTTCAAGCCATCGGGTGCCTTTCGGGGCGCGTCTGATGGTGAGCAATGGCCAAGAGGTGAAAAAAGGCGCGAAGCTCTGTGATTGGGATCCCTATACCATCCCGATCATCACCGAAAAATCCGGTATCGTGCGCATGATCGATCTGATCGATGGCGTATCGGTGAAGGATGTGGTCGATGAAACCACGGGCATCACCTCGAAGGTGGTGATGGATTGGCGGTCGTCTCCCAAAGGGGGCGAGTTGCGCCCGCGTCTGACCTTGCGCGATAAGAATGACGAAGTGGTCGAATTGGCCAATGGCACCGAAGCCCGCTATTTCATGTCGGTGGATGCCATTTTGTCGGTCGAGGATGGCCAGCGTGTCAGCGCCGGTGATGTGATCGCGCGTATTCCCCGGGAAGCGGCAAAAACCCGCGATATCACCGGGGGTCTGCCGCGCGTGGCGGAATTGTTTGAAGCCCGCCGCCCCAAAGAACATGCGATCATCGCCGAAAAAGATGGGACCGTGGAATTTGGCCGCGATTTTAAAAACAAGCGCCGCATCATCATTCGTCCGGATACCGATGGCGATGAGCCGGTCGAATATCTGGTGCCCAAAGGCAAGCATATCTCGGTGCGGGAAGGGGATCATATCCTGAAGGGGGAATATCTCCTCGATGGCAACCCAGCGCCCCATGATATTCTTGAAGTGATGGGCACGGCGGCGCTCGCTTCTTATCTCGTGCAGGAAGTGCAGGATGTCTATCGCTTGCAGGGCGTGAAGATCAACGACAAGCATATTGAAGTGATCGTTCGCCAGATGCTGCAAAAAGTAGAGATCACCCATCCCGGCGAATCGACCTTCCTGCTGGCCGAGCAGGTGGATCGCGAAGAGATGGAGATCGAAAACGAAAAGCTGGAAAAAGCCGGACGGATGCCTGCGCAAGGCAAGCCGGTGCTTTTGGGGATCACCAAAGCCAGCCTGCAAACGCGGTCGTTCATCTCTGCCGCCTCCTTCCAGGAAACCACGCGCGTGCTCACCGAAGCCTCGGTTGCAGGCAAGGTGGATAATCTTGTGGGGCTGAAGGAAAATGTGATCGTGGGTCGCCTCATCCCGGCTGGGACGGGGGCGGTGATGCGCCGCTTGAAAGATGAAGCGGGCCGCCGGGATCAGGAATTCCGCTTGCGTCAGCAGGCCGAAGCCGAAGCCTCGAAACTGGCGGCACAAGCGGCGGCAACACAGGCGGCCTCTGAAGCCGCAGCGCAGGATGCCGGGTCTGAAGGCTCATCGGAAGGCTGAGGTCATAAAAGGCCGAGGACCGGCATCAGCTCCCGGTTTTAGGCGGCAGTCCTGAGTCTTGAACATCTTAAAAACGGGTGCCAGCTTCGGCTTGGTGCCCGTTTTGCTTGTATGGATAGCCAAGAGGCTCGACCGTTACCGATTTCTGGCACAAAAATCATTGTGCATCTGTCGGAAAACCATGTGAAAACATAAGAAAATTAGTCTGGTTATTTCGGTTGACGCCCATCAAGGCCGTGCATATAGTGCGCACCTTGCTCGGGCCCGGGTGGTGGCAGTTTTTCCTGCCAGACACCGGTGTCGTACGAGCCAAAACGGAATGACTTTACGGGATCACCTGGTTGCCGAACATCTCTGGCGGCAAAGTGCCGGAGACGATGCGGCTGCATTTTTATGCGGTACATGTTCGACAGTCAGGGCCATTCCAGCAGCTAAGTGGAAGAAGAGGACGCATGCCGACTATCAATCAGCTCGTGCGCAGGCCGCGCAAGGCGCCCGTAAAACGCAATAAGGTTCCTGCCCTTGATGCGTGCCCGCAAAAACGTGGCGTATGCACGCGCGTTTATACGACCACTCCGAAGAAGCCGAATTCGGCCCTGCGTAAGGTGGCTCGTGTTCGTTTGACCAATTCGATCGAAGTGACCAGCTATATCCCCGGTGAGGGGCATAATCTGCAGGAACATTCGGTCGTTCTGATTCGTGGCGGTCGTGTGAAGGATCTGCCCGGTGTCCGTTACCACATTCTGCGTGGTGTTCTGGATACGCAGGGTGTATCCAGCCGTCGTCAGTCCCGTTCGAAATATGGCGCCAAGCGTCCGAAATAAGAGGATAGAGCGATGTCACGTCGCCATCGTGCGGAAAAACGAGAAATCCTTCCCGATCCAAAATTCGGGGATGTTGTTCTCACCAAATTTGTCAACAGCCTGATGTATGACGGCAAAAAGTCGATTGCGGAAACAATCGTCTATGGTGCCTTCGATCAGGTTGAAGCGCGTGCGAAAACCGATCCGCTGCCGGTTTTCCATGAAGCCCTTGATCATGTGAAACCAGCCATCGAGGTGCGATCGCGCCGGGTTGGTGGGGCCACTTATCAGGTGCCTGTGGAGGTGCGCTCTGATCGCGCCCAGGCTTTGGCGATTCGCTGGCTGATCGATGCGGCCAGAAAGCGCAGTGAAAAAACCATGGGTGAGCGTTTGGCAAATGAATTGCTGGATGCCTCCAATAATCGTGGCGCCGCCGTGAAGAAGCGTGAAGATACGCATCGCATGGCAGATGCCAATAAAGCCTTTTCGCATTATCGCTGGTAATTCAGCCGCCCCACTAGACAGAGAGCTTGTCAAGTCATGCCACGTCAGACGCCCCTTCTTCGGTATCGCAATATCGGCATCATGGCCCACATCGATGCCGGCAAGACCACGACGACCGAACGCATCCTTTATTACACTGGCCGTTCCCACAAGATCGGCGAAGTGCATGAAGGTTCGGCGACCATGGATTGGATGGAGCAGGAACAAGAGCGTGGCATCACGATCACCTCTGCTGCCACCACCTGTTTTTGGAAAGATCACCGGATCAATATCATTGATACGCCGGGCCATGTGGACTTCACCATTGAAGTCGAGCGGTCCTTGCGGGTTCTGGATGGTGCGGTTGCGGTGTTCGATTCGGTTGCCGGTGTTGAGCCGCAGTCGGAAACCGTGTGGCGGCAGGCTGATAAATACAAAGTGCCGCGGATGTGTTTCGTCAATAAGATGGACCGCATGGGGGCGAATTTCTCGCGCTGCGTTGATATGATGAAAACCCGTTTGGGCGCCGTGCCTCTGGTCATTCACATGCCCATCGGTGCCGAATCGGAATTTGTCGGTCTTGTCGATCTTCTGACCATGAAAGCCTTCATCTGGCATGATGAATCTTTGGGTGCAGAGTGGGATGTCGTCGATATTCCATCTGACATGAAAGACGATTGCGAACTGGCGCGTCAGGAAATGATCGAAACCGCCGTTGAGGTTGATGAAGCCTTGATGGAAAAATATCTCGAAGGCGAAGAGCCCAGCGAAGCCGAACTGAAAGCGGCCATTCGCAAAGGCACCATCGGTCTCAATTTCGTTCCGGTTTTGTGTGGCTCGGCCTTCAAGAACAAGGGCGTGCAGGCGCTTTTGGATGCGGTGGTCGATTATCTTCCGGCTCCCACCGAAGTCCCAGCGATCAAGGGCGTTTCGGTTGATGATGCCGAAAAGCACATGGAGCGGAAATCCAGCGACGAAGAGCCCTTCTCGGCCCTTGCCTTCAAGATCATGAACGATCCTTTCGTGGGCACCCTCACCTTTGCCCGGATTTATTCCGGCAAGCTGAGCCGCGCTGATCAGGTCACCAATACGGTGAAGGGCAAGAAAGAAAAAATCGGCCGGATGCTTTTGATGCATGCCAATTCCCGTGAGGAACTGGAAGATGCCTATGCGGGCGATATCGTGGCTTTGGCTGGGTTGAAAGATACCACCACCGGCGATACGCTCTGTGCGGCCAATGCCCCGATCATTCTTGAGCGCATGGAATTTCCCGAGCCGGTGATTTCCGTGGCCGTTGAGCCAAAATCGAAAGCCGATCAGGAAAAAATGGGGATTGCTCTCCATCGTCTGGCGGCTGAAGATCCCAGCTTCCGCGTGCGCTCCGATGAGGAATCGGGTCAGACCGTGATTGCGGGTATGGGCGAATTGCATCTCGATATTCTGGTCGATCGCATGAAGCGGGAATTCAAGGTTGAAGCCAATGTGGGTGCTCCCCAGGTGGCCTATCGTGAAACCTTTGCCCGCGAAATCGAGATTGATTATACCCACAAAAAGCAGTCGGGTGGCTCGGGCCAGTTTGCCCGGATCAAGATTGTTGTTTCTCCCGGTGAGCGGGGCGATGGTCTTGAATTCTCGGATGAAATCAAGGGCGGCAATATTCCGCGGGAATATATTCCCGGTGTTGAAAAGGGCATCAAAGATGTGGCCGAATCCGGCGCGCTGATCGGTTTCCCGATCATCGATTTCAAGGTGCGGCTCATTGATGGCGCCTATCATGATGTCGATTCCAGCGTTCTGGCCTTTGAAATCGCCGGTCGTGCGGCTTTGCGCGAAGCGGCATCGAAAGCCGGGATCAAGCTGCTTGAGCCCATGATGAAGGTCGAGGTCGTTACGCCTGAAGAATATATGGGCGACGTGATCGGCGATCTGAATTCGCGTCGCGGTCAAATTCAGGGAACTGAAGCCCGTGGCGTGGCCCAAGTTGTGACAGCGGTTGTGCCGCTGGCCAATATGTTCGGCTATGTGAACCAGCTCCGCTCGTTCAGTCAGGGCCGGGCCCAATACACCATGCAGTTCAGCCATTATGATGATGTGCCGAATGCGGTGGCCGAAGAAGTGAAAGCCAAGCTTGCTGGCTGATTAGCAAGAAGACCTGTTCATGCGCCGGGGATTTGCTCCGGTGCCTCTGGCAAAATATAAAGGACCAGGAAATGGCGAAGGCGAAATTTGAGCGGAACAAGCCGCATGTGAACATTGGGACGATTGGTCATGTTGACCATGGCAAGACGACGCTGACGGCGGCGATTACGAAGGTTTTGGCGCTGACGGGCGGGGCGACGTTCAC
>NZ_JARKVQ010000026.1:0-17044 GCF_029946565.1 Iodidimonas sp. MBR-22 | reverse complement strand
AAAATCCTCGTCACCGCAAATGCAATCATCCGCGATAAAAAACCATTCCATCCATGAACCAATAACACAGTTGCCGGCTCTGCGGCGTACCCCTCCGGGCTGCACCGCGCCCGGGATGACGTATGTTACGAGCGTGCAACATTAAGCCCATCACCCCGGCCCAATTTCATTCGTCACCCCGGCCCCCGAGCCGGGGTCAATTCTTTGCCACCTCGGGCACGCCGATGGTGATCACCTGGGCGTGCAGGCCTTCTTTGGGGATATAATCCATTTCGTGCTGTTCGATCCGGTGGCACAGCCCTTCTTCTTCCAAAGCGGATAACGCCTGATCATAGCCTTGATCTTCATAGACATTTTGATTGACCGTAAAACATATGATGCCACCGGGTTTGGTGATCCGAATGATTTCGCGTAAGCCATCGGGCCCCACATGGCCGCTGGTGAAAGTACCCACGCAAATGGCGGCATCATAAAAATCATCCTCGAGATCAAGACGAGCGGTAAGATCGCCGGTCAATAAAGTGCGGTAAGAGCCGCGACGGCGGGCAATATCAAGCATTTCCGGGGAGAGATCGAGGCCATCGCAAACCATGGGATGCTCATTCTGGATCACATCGCCCACAAGCCCGGTGCCGCAGCCTACATCGATGATGGTTTTTTCATGCCCCTTCAGATGGCTCAGCAAAACCTTCACGCTTTCCTGAGGGGCAACATAGCCAAGCCCATCAACCACATCCTTATCATAGCTGGCCGCCCAATCCCGATAGAGCGCTTCGGCATCCTTCGGATTTTTAAGGGCATAGGCGCGTTTTAAATGGCTATCATTGACCATGATCAACTCCTGATGAATGATGAACAGACACCGGATTATAAACGGCTTTGCCCTGTAAATTCAAATGAAGCAGGTTTTTTGCCAATCTCAGGGCTGGCAGATCACCCGTCCGACCGCCTTTTGTCCATCATCCCCGGAGGGGGCTGGCGGCACATCCTGATCATTTTGAAGCCGAAAGGGGGCTTTATGATCGCTTAAAAAGCGCATCAAAACCGGTGCCGATATGGCAAAGGCGGTGTTGCGCACAAGGGTGCCCGATGTTTGGAAAATGGCCGCCGTATTCACCTTGGCGATGACCATGCCGCTGACATAGCCCGCTTCATCAAAAAGCGGTCCGCCGCTATTCCCGCCCCTGACCGAGGCTTTAAAGGCGAGATAAAAGGGGGTTTTGCGATCCGGCCCCTGATCGCTTAGGGCCGAGATTTGCCCTTTGCGGCGATCAGGCCGAATGCGCGGCAGCCCCTGTTCAGGAAAGCCCACGGCCATCACCGGTTCATCTATGCCGGGCAGGGCGGCGCGAAATATCACTTGATCAAATGCGACGGGGGCAGACGCTTCGGGCGCAGGATCGACGGCACTTTCCAACAGAGCCATATCAAGATCGGGATCAAGGGCGGCGATGCTGGCGGGCCAGCGATTGCCTTTTGCATCGGCGATGAATAAAGCGGTGCAGCCCTCCACCACATGGCGGGCGCTGAGAAACTGGCCCTGATCATTCACCGCAAAAGCTGTTCCAAAGCGCTTGGCCAAGGCGGGTGAGGCGCGGGCATCGGGCTTCAGATCCCTGGCCCGCCGGGCGCGCTCGCGGAGAATGTTTTGGCGAATGCTTTCCGCCTCTTCGGTGCTGAGGATGGTGCCAGCGCAGGCGCCGCGCAAGGTAGTCTGGATGATCTTGCGGGCTTCATCATGGCAGAAAACGGTGGGGGATGATGCCTCGGTTTTGGCTGCGTCAATGCTTTGGGCATGGCTGGATGCCGCGCCCCAGCCTGTCATGCCCAAGGCGATCAGGATGATCATGCCTGCTATCGTCTTTTCGATCATCGCATCCTTCCAGGCGTTTATGGGCGCGGCGGATAAGGGCGGATGGATGCATCCTTGGATACGATCCGCATTCCCACCGGGAAGAGGGTGATGGGCACCAGTTTGAAATGCACATAGGCAAAAGGCAGGCCGATGATGGTGATGGCCCAGAAAATGCCGATCAGAATATGGCCGATCGCCAGCCACCAGCCCGCCAGCAGAAACCAGATGATATTGCCCAAAAACCCTAAAGCCCCGGTGCCGATATCCTCATGCCCCGAATAATCATCCCGGCGCACGGCTTCCGAACCGAATGGCCACAGATTATAAAGCCCGATATTAAAGGCACTGCGCGCCCAGGGCAGGCCGATGATGGTGACCGCAAAAACAAGCGCCGCAACCCACCAGGCCAGCGCCAGTTCGATGCCCCCAAAAATCAGCCAGAAAACATTGAGAATTAAACGGATCATCGGTCATCCTTTATCAGCAGTAATATATCGGATAGATATAATACGAAAAACCCGTTTCACAATGTTTATTTTTCGTCCAATCCTTCTAAAGGGCTATGATGCCATCATCTGGCGGTTAATCACCAGCTTTTGGATATCCGATGTGCCTTCATAAATCTGGCAAACCTTAACATCACGATAGATCCGCTCCACCGGATAATCCTTCAGATAGCCATAGCCGCCCAAGGTCTGGATCGCATCGGAACAGATGCTTTCCGCAGCTTCAGAGGCAAAAAGCTTGGCCATCGAGGCTTCCTTGAGGCAGGGCAGCCCGGCATCTTTGAGGGATGCTGCGTGCAGCACAAGCTGGCGCGAAGCTTCGAGCTTGGTCGCCATATCAGACAGACGAAAACCCACCGCCTGATGCTGGGCGATGGCTTTGCCAAAGCTGATGCGTTCTTTTGCATAGTGAAGGGCATGGGCAAGGGCCGCCTGGGCCATGCCCACCGATTGGGCGGCAATGCCGATGCGCCCGCTTTCCAGATTCATCAAAGCCAGACGATAGCCCTGATTTTCATCGCCCAAAAGGCAGCTTTCGGGAATGCTCATTTCATCGAAGATGATCTGGGCGGTATCGGATGAGGATTGCCCCAGCTTTTCTTCAATGCGCGAGACAATAAATCCCGGGGTGCTGGTGGGCACCAGAAAAGCGGAAATCCCGCGTTTTCCGGCATCAGGATCGGTAACGGCAAAAATGATGGCCACCTTAGCAATGCTGCCCGATGTGATGAACTGTTTGGTGCCGTTTAAAACCCAGCCCGTTTGGGTGCGGCGGGCTTTGGTTTTCAAGGCCCCGGCATCGGAACCGGCTTGTGGTTCGGTGAGGCAAAAGGCGCCGATACAGTCTCCGCGCGCCAGTTTTTGCAGCCATGTTTCTTTTTGATCTGCATTGCCAGCCCCTGCGATGGCGGCACAAACCGGCGAATTATTGACGCTCATAATCGTTGATAGTCCGCCATCCCCGGCGGCGATTTCCATCAAAGCCAAGGCATAGGAAACCATATCGGTTCCGGCCCCGCCATGGTCTTCGGCGATGGTCATGCCCATCAGGCCAAGCTGCCCCATTTCATCTAAAACAGCTTGGGGCACCCGGCCATCCCGCGCCCATTGATCGGCAAAGGGGGCGATTTTTTCCTGCGCAAAGGCCCGGGCCATATCGCGGATCATGGCTTGTTCCTGGTTGGGGATCATCGTGCATCATATCCTGAATTAACGTGAAAAGATGGCAGGAGTTTAAAGGCGATCAGGGAAGCTGATAAGCCTCTAAAACCCCCAAGGGCGCCAGATTTTGTTCGACCAGCGCACGGGCCGGGGCATCGAGGGCGGCCAGATCCTTTGCTGTTTCGCGCCGTGTTTTCTCGCTATAGGGGCGGGCGATGATGGATCGCGGCCCATAGCCCAAATCCATATCGACTGAGGTCTCTCCCGCTGCCAGAGCGCGGTGATTGCCGATGAGATAGGCATGAAAGCTGAGACCGATCTGCTGCAAAAGCGGGGCCAGCGTTTCCGGAACGCTTGTAAAATCGGGCCAGCCATCGGCCAGATCCGATGCCCGGGCCGCAGCCATGCGCTTTTGATAGGCTATCAGATCGGGGGCCAAGCTTTCGGCAAGGGCGCGGGGCGTGGGATCAAACAGAAAATGCGCGGTCAGGGCCCCTTGTAAAGCAAAATCAGCGAGACAGGGGCGCGGGCCAAGCAAAAAATCCGATTGCGCGAAATGCTGGCCTAAAAGGGTTGCAAGGCGGCTCCATTCCCCTTCGATTTCCGCCAAGGCATCGGGGCCGGCATCCATTTTCTGGCGCACCCCCATGGCCCAGTTCTGGATCATATCGCGGGCAGATCGCACCAGCTTTTCACCTTCGGCATCAAGGGGCTGATGGGCGGGAATGCCCACCGCATCCCGGGCGAGCGCGGTGCCGGAATGATCGATATCCGATGGATCGTTCCAGCGGTAGAAAACGGCGGCGCGCACGGTCCATTCATCAAAGAAATCTTCTAAAATGCGCGCCATGATCCGGCCAAGGGGCGCATCGGGCAGGGTGGTGCTTGCGGGAAATCTTTTATCCATTTCAAAGGCAATGGGGGTGGAATCCCAAAGCCATTGATCTTCAGGGGTCACCACCACCGGCATCATATGGGTGCCTGATCGCCGCTCCACCTCGGCCCGCACATGGATCGATTTCTTGCGGTAATCGGTGGGAATTTCCTTATAGGCAAAAAGCGCCAATATCTTTTGCGTGAAATAGGATGCATCCATGCCATAAACGATATAGCTCGCGGTCATATTTATAGGCTCCCACAGATCGCCGGTTTGTTCAGTTGTTTAGGGTCAGGACCCACTAACCGCACCTTCGAGGCGACGGAAGGACAAACAGATCGGACGGAGAGGCGTGCAGGGAAGGCTGGCTGCCTTTCCAAGCGCCTCTCTGTTCGAGATGGACGTCATTCCGGCGTCCCTGCGGGATTTGACCAGAACGGCTCATTGCAGCGTCGGATCGGCTTGAAATATCGACATATTCCTGCACCTCTCCTCCTTGCACTGAGCCGTTCTGCTTCAAACCTCGAAGGCGTGCTTAATGGATCCTGACCCTAGATGTTCTGCAAACTGCGCCAGCCTAGCAATCGGGTCAAGCATCGGATCGGCCAAGGTGTGGAAAGGGTGGGGCAACGGTGGAGCATCTCTTGTTGCCAGTGCATGACAGCGATAAGCTTTTTGCCTCTGATTTTAGGATGACGTGACGATGAATATCGAAAAACTGCTCAACATCATGGCCGCTTTGCGTGCCCCCGAAAGCGGCTGTCCTTGGGATCGGGCCCAGGATTTCAAATCAATCGCAAGCTTTACCATCGAAGAAGCCTATGAGGTGGCCGATGCCATCGAACGCCGCGCTTTCGATGAATTAAAGGATGAATTGGGCGATTTGCTCTTTCAGGTGGTGTTTCATGCCCAGATGGCCAAAGAATGCGATGCCTTTGATTTCAAGGATGTGGTGGATGCCATTTGCGCTAAGATGATCCGCCGTCATCCTCATGTTTTTGCAGGGGAAAGGATGGCGGATGCCGAGGCGCAATTGCAGGCTTGGGAAAGCCTGAAAGCCACCGAGCGCGCCGAGAAAGCCAAAGCCGAAGGCCGCACCCTCAGCGCCCTTGATGGGGTGGCGAAAAGCCTGCCGGCAAGCCAGCGGGCGCTGAAATTGCAAAAGCGCGCGGCGCGGGTGGGTTTTGATTGGGATGATCCCGCAGATGTTTTGGCAAAAGTCTCTGAAGAGCTTGGCGAGGTGGAGCAGGCTTATAAAAATGTGGAAGGCGATGCCCGGGTGCTTGAGGAATTGGGCGATCTGTTTTTCACCTGTATCAATCTCAGCCGCAAGCTTGGCCATGATCCAGAGGATGCCATGGCCAGTGCCAATCGCAAATTCGAGCGGCGTTTCAAGCGGATAGAAGCCTTTCTGGCAAAAGATGGGCGAGGGCCGGAGCAATCCGATCTTGAGGAAATGGAACATTTATGGCAACGGGCCAAAAGCGAAGAAGAAGCCTGATCGCCGGATTTCATCCGAAAATTTTCTACATTGTTTAATTGATTGCATTGATATGGCGCGATTCGTATCATCGGGGCATGAAAGATGCCGCGCGAAATTGGCCACAAAGAGCATGGCTTTTGGTCCTGTGTTTTAGCGTGTCCGCTTGTTATGTGGCTGGTGGCAATCGGCCCTATTGGGCGGTGGAGCCGGTTTATGCAGTGCGTAATTCCCCCATCCCCGTGCCCCGGCCAACCTTAAAACCCCCCGCCCCCAATCGCTATGCTGCTGCCAGTGTCACAAATCGGGCGGATAGCCGCGTGGTGGCCGCCCGGCCACGCACCCCATCCACGGCACGATCAGGAACCACAAGAACAGGGATAACCGCAGGCGAGATCGAGGTGCGCCGGGGCGATACGGTTTATGGCCTGGCCCGGGCGCATGGTGTTCCTTTGTCTGATTTTGTGGCGGTGAATGATTTGCGTCCGCCTTATGCTTTGGCGGTGGGGCAAAAGCTTGTTCTGCCGGGGCGGCGATCGCATGTGGTGCAGCGCGGCGATACAGTTTATTCCATTGCGCAAAAACATGATCTTGATGTGCGCCAATTGGCCAGTATCAATCAATTGGCGCCGCCTTATCTTTTGCGGATTGGCCAGATCCTTGTGGTGCCATCGGGCCGGACCGAGGAATTAACGGTGGCATCGCGGCCTTCACGCAGTCTGGCCACCCCGCCGCCGCGCACCGGGTCTGGCTTTGATTGGCCGGTTACGGGAACTGTGATCTCGCGTTTTGGCCCCAAAGAAGGGGGATTGCGCAATGATGGGATCAATATTCGGGCCCCCAAAGGTGCGCCGGTGCGGGCTTCGGAAAGCGGCATTGTGGCCTATGCTGGATCAGGTTTGCGCGGATTTGGCAATCTCATTCTCATTCGCCATGCCGATGATTGGGTGACGGCCTATGGCCATAATGATGAATTGCTGGTGGAGCGCGGGGCCGCGGTGAAGCGCGGGCAGATGATCGCCCGGGTCGGCTCCACCGGTGGGGTGACGGAACCGCAATTGCATTTCGAGGTGCGCAAGGGCACAAAAGCGTCAGATCCTTTGCGCTATCTGCCACAGATCAGCGCCGATGCGCGTTAAGCGGCGTTTTTAATGGATCCTGATCCTAATGATGTTGCAATCATAGGGGCTGGCTTTATAGTCCGCCTCCATATAGCCACGGTCTTTCCTGTGCTACATGGTGAAAAGCCGGGTTCACGCTGATCCCGGCTGCCGATGCGGGCAGGAGGCCTCAACTTGATGGAAATGGGTTTTTTCATGCTGATATCAACTGCTTATGCACAATCCGCAGGCGGCGCTTCCGGGGGTGGTCTTTTGGAAATGCTGCTTCCGCTGGCCCTGATCATGTTGATTTTCTATTTTCTGCTGATCCGGCCGCAGCAGAAGCGTTTAAAAGAGCATCGCAATCTCATCGCCGCTATTCGCCGTGGGGATACTGTGGTGACATCGGGTGGGCTGATCGGCAAGGTGACCAAAGTCGCCGATGATGAGCTTCAGGTCGAGGTGTCAGAAGGTGTGCGCTTGCGGGTGGTGCGCGGGACCATTGCCGAGGTGCGGAATAAGGCGGAACCTGCCGAGAATTGATCCGGGGCCTTTTATCCGCTGGCTTCAGATCTATATGACATGTTCGATCAGCCTTTGCCGCTGATACCCCCGATTGGGATCAATCTGCCATGCTTGACTTTCCACCATGGAAAATTGCTTTTGTTTTGCTGATCAGCTTCATCGGAATGCTGGCGGCTTTGCCAAATCTGCTCAGCGATGAGCAGGTGGCAGCACTGCCCGGCTTTTTGCCCAGTAGCAAGCTGACCCTGGGGCTTGATCTGCAAGGCGGATCGCACATGCTGCTTGAGGTGGATGGCGATGCTGTGGTGGCAGAGCAGATCGTCAATCTGGAAGGGCAAATCCGCGATGCCTTGCGCGCGCAGCGCATATTGGCGAGCATCGAGCCGCAGGGGCGCTCTATCCATGTGCGGGTGCGTGATGAAACACAGCGCGCCGATGCCCTTTCGGTGATCCGCGATCAGGCGGTGCCGGTGGGTGATGGCCAGGGTTTTGGGGCTGTTTTGTCGCGCAATATCGAGGTTGATACTGAGGCGAACGGGCTGATCACGGCCACGCTCACCGAGGCGGCGATCCGGTCGCGGATCAGCGGGGCGGTGGAACAATCACTCGAAATCGTGCGTCGGCGTGTGGATGAAATGGGCACGCGCGAGCCAACCATTCAGCGGCAGGGGGCTGATCGGATTCTGGTGCAGGTGCCGGGCCTGCAGGATAGCCAGCAATTGCGCTCGCTCCTTGAAACAACTGCCAAGCTCACTTTTCATATGGTCAATGCTCAGGGTGATCCCAATCGTCCGCCCCCCGGTTTCATGTCGCTTCCTTCGCAAGATACCGGCGAAATTCTGGTGCTTGAACGGCGCGCCCGCCTGACCGGGGAAAATCTGGTGGATGCCTCGGTGGGTTTTGATGAATCAAGTCGACCGGTGGTGAATTTCCGTTTTGATTCCACGGGCGGTCGGCGCTTTGCCGATATTACCCGGGAAAATGTCAATCGCCGCTTTGCCATCGTATTGGATGATGCAATCATCTCCGCCCCCAATATTCAGGAGCCTATTCTGGGTGGTGCCGGGCGCATTTTTGGCAATTTCACGGTTGAGGGTGCCAATAATCTGGCGATCCTGCTGCGTGCCGGGGCGCTGCCCGCCCCCCTCACCATCATGGAAGAACGCACGGTGGGTCCCGATCTGGGCAAAGACTCCATCGAAGCCGGTGAAATTGCCGGTCTTTTGGGCTTAAGCTTTGTGGTGCTCTTTATTTTCGTGACCTATGGCTGGTTTGGTCTGGCGGCGAATGTGGCCCTGATGGTCAATATCGCGCTCATTCTGGGTGCGCTTTCAACATTGGGGGCAACGCTGACCCTTCCCGGAATCGCCGGGATCGTGCTCACCATCGGGATGGCGGTGGATGCCAATGTCCTTGTTTTTGAACGGATCAAGGAAGAAGCCATCGCCGGGCGCGGCCCCATGCGCGCTGTTGAGGCAGGCTATCAACAGGCCCTGAGCACGATTTTGGATGCCAATATCACCACCTTCATCGCCGCTTTCCTGCTCTTTCAATTTGGCTCTGGCCCGGTGCGCGGCTTTGCAGTGACTTTGGGGATCGGGATCATCACTTCGGTCTTTACCGCTTTGCTGCTCACGCGGTTGTTTCTTGTTATCTGGCTGCGCCGGCGTCGTCCGCAGCGTTTGCCGATCTGATCGGTCTGGAAAATCCTTATGCTTTTAAAGCTTGTCCCGGATAATACACATATCCCCTTCATGAAGATCCGCAGCTTTGCTTATGTGCTGTCGGTTGTGCTCATCATGGCCTCGGCGGCCTTGTTTTTCAGCCGGGGTCTCAATCTGGGGATCGATTTCATCGGCGGGTCCACGATTGAAATCCTGACCCCGGAACCGGCTAATATTGGGAATATCCGTGCGATCCTTGAAAAGCTCGATCTGGGGGATGTCAGCGTTCAGGAATTTGGTGAGCCGCGCGATGTGCTGATCCGCTTTCAGGAACAGCCCGGCGGTGAAGAAGCGCAAAAAGAAGCTCAGATCAGGGTGGAAAATGCCTTGCAAACCAATATCGAGGGGGTCTCCATCCGTTCAACCAGCTTCATCGGCCCCAAGGTTTCATCGGAACTGGCGCGCGATGGTATCTTGGCCGTGAGCTTATCGGTGGCGGCCGTTCTCGTTTATATCTGGTTTCGTTTTGAATGGCAGTTTGGCCTGGGCGCCGTGATCGCGCTGGTGCATGATGTGCTTTTAACAGTGGGATTTTTCTCGATCACCCAGCTTGATTTCAATCTTTCGATTATCGCCGCTATCCTCACCATTGTGGGCTATTCGTTGAATGATACAGTGGTGGTTTATGATCGTGTGCGCGAAAATATGCGTAAATACCGAAAAATGCCCTTGCCTGAGCTGATTGATCGTTCGATCAATGACACCCTTTCACGCACGGTGATGACCTCCTTGACCACATTGATCGCCTTGTTTGCTCTTTATTTCTTTGGCGGCCCGGTGATCCAGGGCTTTACGGCTGCGATGATCTGGGGGATCGTGATCGGCACCTATTCCTCGATCTTCATCGCCTCGCCGGTTTTGATCCTGCTTCACCTGCGCAGCACGGCTTTCATCGGTGATGAAAAAGATCAGGACCCTGATCAGGATGGGGATGGCAATCTTACGAACGTTCCAGCCCCTTAATCCTGCTCCCCCTTCAGGCGGCCCGCAGTCCAATCCCGGAAAAGGGTTTAGTCTTATGGAAATCACCGAAATCAAAGGCAGCGGAAAACCGTTTGTCACGGCTTATGGACCGGGCAGTTTCAGCTTTGGCGACAGGGTTTTATCCGGCCCTGTGATGGTAACTCCCGATACCATCAGGGGCTTCGATCAGCCGGATTTGAACCGCTTGAAGCCTGAAAATCTTGCCAGGCTCCTGCCTTTTTTGCAGACTATGGATATTGTACTTGTGGGCACCGGCGGTGCCGCCTCCACATTACCCGATGATGTGCGTATATGGGCCATAGATCAGGGGCTATCTCTCGATATCATGGATAGCGGGGCAGCGGCGCGCACCTTTAATGTGCTTTTAGCGGAAGAACGCCGGGTTGGGGCTGTTCTTTTTCCATTGTGATTTTTCGATCACGCATTTGATTTCTGACAGGAGCAGGCCATCATGCTGAATGACATTATCGCGCTTCAAAACCGCCAATTGCTAAGACAGCAGACTTTTGTCAATGGCCAATGGATGGATGCCGCATCGGGGGATCGTTTCGATGTGCTCAATCCCGCCAATCAGCAGGTTATCGCCAGCGTGCCCAGCCTTTCCGCCGATGAGGTGGATCTGGCGATCAAGGGTGCGGCGAAAGCTCAAAAAGAATGGGCGGCACGGCCCGCGCAGGAACGCAGCGCTATTTTGCGCCGCTGGTTTGAACTGATCCATGAAAATGCCGATGATCTGGCGTTGCTGATGACCACGGAACAAGGCAAGCCACTGGCCGAAGCGCGGGGCGAAGTGGCCTATGCTGCCAGTTTCATCGAATGGTTTGCCGAAGAAGCCAAGCGGGTTTATGGGCGGACCATCCCGCAGCAGAAAAATGATCGGCGTTTGCTGGTTTTAAAGCAGCCTGTGGGGGTTGTGGCCGCGATCACGCCGTGGAATTTTCCGGCGGCCATGCTCACGCGGAAAGCCGGCCCGGCGCTGGCTGCGGGCTGTGCGATGGTGGCAAAGCCTGCCGAAGATACGCCGCTCACCGCCCTTGCTCTTGGCTGGCTGGCGGCCGAAGCGGGGGTGCCTGCTGGGGTTTTGAATATCGTCACCGGCAAACCGGCCATTGTGGGCGGGGCCTTGATGGCCAGTGATCTGGTGCGCAAGATCAGCTTCACCGGTTCCACCCAAGTGGGTAAGCTTTTGATGCGTCAGGCGGCGGATAGCGTCAAGAAAATGAGCTTGGAATTGGGCGGCAATGCGCCCTTCATCGTTTTTGATGATGCCGATATCGATGCTGCCGTGGATGGGGTGATGGCTTCGAAATTCCGCAATACCGGGCAAACCTGCGTTTGTGCCAATCGGATTTTCGTGCAGGCCGGGGTTTATGATGATTTCACTCAAAAGCTAGCCCAGGCCGTTGCATCCTTAAAGGTTGGGGTTGGCACCGAAGCGGGCGTGACCCAGGGCCCCCTGATCAATCAAGCGGCCCTTGAAAAGGTGCAGCGCCATGTGGACGATGCCAAAGCCAAAGGCGGGCGCATCCTTAGCGGTGGGGCCCCTCATGCTTTGGGCGGCACATTTTTCCAGCCCACGGTGATTGTCGATGCCACAACCGATATGCAGCTTTATGGTGAAGAAACCTTTGGCCCGGTGGCGCCGGTTTTCTCATTTGAAACCGATGATGAAGCCATTTCTTTGGCCAATGATACGCCTTTTGGCCTCGCCTCTTATTTCTATAGCCGGGATCTGGGGCGGATTTTTCGTGCCGCCGAAGCCTTGGAAACCGGCATCGTGGCGGTGAATACCGGTGTTTTCTCGACCGAAGTCGCGCCCTTTGGCGGGATCAAGGAATCCGGTTTGGGTCGGGAAGGGGGGCATGAAGGGATCGATGAATATCTGGAAACCAAATTCCTGTGCCTTGGCCTGTGAACGAAAAATGGTGCAATGCACAAAAATCGCTTGACAAGTCCGGCAAGCAAGCCCATATCAGTCGTGTTGTTGCAGTGCAGCAATCATATTCACCTCGTTATGGAGCGCAGACATGGCAACCACCCGTAAAATCGATGCCCCCGAGAATGCTTTTGCTTCTCTGTTCAAGACCCCGAATTTTGATGTCAACGCAATCGTTGAAGCCCAACGCAAGAATGTTGAAGCCCTGATCGAAGCCAATCGCGTCGCCTTTGAAGGCTACAAGACGGTTTCTGAAAAGCAGGTCGCTTTCGTCCGCACCGTTTTTGAAGATGCTTCAGGCGTTGCCACCGAAGTGCTGAACGGCAAAACTCCCGAAGCCAATGCCAGCAAGCAAGCTGAATTTGCTCAGGATGTGGCCCGCAAAGGCTTTGATGGTTTCCGCGAAGTGTCGGAACTTGCCCTCAATGTGAACCGTGATGCCTTTGGTGTGATCCAAAAGCGCTTCACCGAAACCGTTGATGAATTGAAGGCCGTTAAAGCCAACTGATCATGGATCAGATGCGGGGATGATTGTGTAACCCCGCTGATGGTTTGATCTTCAAAAGACCAAAGCCCGGATGACCTTATAAAGGCTATCCGGGCTTTTTCGTATCTTCAGCGCTGTTCGCGGCGATTAAGGAAAGCCAGCCGCTCGAACAAAGCCACATCATGTTCGTTTTTCAAAAGGGCCCCATGCAAAGGGGGAATGGCACTTTTACCCGCACCGCTTTTCAAGGCATCGGGCGGCAGATCTTCCGACATCAAAAGCTTGAGCCAATCAAGCAATTCCGAGGTTGATGGTTTTTTCTTCAGCCCCGGCACGTCGCGCACATCGTAAAAAATGGTAAGGGCATCATGAACCAGGCGTTTTTGCAGGCCGGGATAATGCACATCGATGATCTGAAGCATGGTTTGGCGATCGGGAAAGCGGATATAATGGAAAAAGCAGCGCCGCAAAAAAGCATCCGGCAGTTCTTTTTCATTATTGGATGTGATGATCACAATCGGCCGTTTTTCAGCGCGAATGGTTTCCCCGGTTTCGTAAACATGAAATTCCATGCGATCCAGTTCTAAAAGCAGATCATTGGGAAATTCGATATCCGCCTTGTCGATCTCATCGATCAGCAAAATGGGCTGTTCCTCGGCAACAAATGCCTCCCACAGCTTTCCGCGTTTGATATAATGCCGAATATCGCTCACCCGGGGATCGCCCAACTGGCTATCACGCAAACGTGAAACCGCATCATATTCATAAAGGCCCTGCTGCGCCTTGGTCGTGGATTTCACATGCCATTCAATCAGGGGGCGGCCAAAAGCCCGGGCCACTTCCTGTGCCAGAACCGATTTTCCGGTGCCCGGTTCCCCCTTCACCAATAAAGGACGACCAAGGCGCGCTGCGGCATTCACCGCAATCGTCAGGTCATCGGTGCTAACATAGCGATCCGTTCCCGTAAATTGACCGGAAGTTTTCATCTGGCTGTCTTTCTAAGCATAGGGTCTTTGGCTGAAAATAAGGTCTTTGGATGTGTTAGCAGCAGGCTAAGCATGGAACAAGGATGTGACAAGCCTTGGCGGCTCTCCCGCGCCTGCCATCCTGCCAATGCCTGTAGGGCGGCTGGTTTGGCACAAGTTTTGCTGATCTTTAGCCTGATGATTGTGTCGATGAAGGGATCATGTTTAAAATCAATGAAGAAAGGTTGCGCGGGGGTGGAAATTCCTCACAGCCTTTAACAGAGCGGAAACCCCTTATGGCCTAGCCTTGGGCATTATCTGGTCAGGATGCCCAAGCCGGATCTGGAGAGACATTCATGGCACTCAAGCTATCGCTGAAACCCGGCGAGAAATTCGTGGTCAATGGGGCCGTGATCGCCAATGGCGACCGGCGTTCGTCATTGGTTATTCAAAATAAGGTCTCGATCCTGCGGGAAAAGGATATCATGCGCGAACAGGATGCCAATACCCCGGCGCGGCGCATCTATTTCCCGATCATGCTGTGCTATCTCGATCCCGATGGGCGGTCCAAATATATCGAGGAATTCATCACAAGAATGACCGAATTCATGTCGGTGGTTGAAGATCCGGAAACAAAGAAAAACTGTGTCGAAATCAGTCAGGATGTGATGAACAGCCATTATTACAAGGCTTTGATGACCTGTAAAAAGCTGTTTGTTTATGAACAAAAGAGGCTTGATTATGTCCCTTGATGCCTATCATCAAAGGCAGGCCGCAGCCGAGCTGCCCCAGCAAACGGAATATCGCCTGTTTGGCCGCGTTACCGGCGCCTTGATCGAGGCAAAGGAGAAGGAGCTGTCAGGCGCCGCCCTGATGAAGGCGCTGGATTGGAACCGGCGGCTGTGGTCCACCTTGGCTGTTGATTGCGGGGCCGAAGAAAACTCTTTGCCCAAGGAAACCCGGGCGCAGATCATTTCTTTGTCGATTTATGTATCGAAAACCACCAGCCGGGTGTTTCGGGGGGAAATGCCCATCGATGATCTGATTAAAATCAACAAAATCATTATGGAGGGGCTGGCCGCCCAAGCTAGGCGCACTCAGGAAGAGGCCAAGCGCCAGCGCGAAACGGCCCATTCGGGCGCGGAGCAAAAAGGGGATCAGCCCCAGCCATCTGGCCTGCCGCTGGGCGGGCTTGTGGGTTAAGGGATCGATCTGCCCCTTGCCATGAGCGGCAAATTTTGCCGCAAAAATCAAGATTACTCGGCAGAAACTGCCGGATAGGCAAAAATTTCCCTCCCCAGAAACTTTGATCCTTAATCTGCATAGTTCTATAAAATCACATATAAACAATAATTTATGATATAAAATCGGCAATCGTTAAAACTGGCATCGTCATTGCATAGGCTTAGCCGAAGCAAAAAGCTTCAAGAGCAAAATGCTCGGTAAAACCCCAGAATGGAGATGCCAAAATGGCTTTTTCTGTGAATACCAATGCCGGTGCCTTCCTCGCACTGCAATCTCTCTCCTCAACCAATCGTGAACTCGCCACAACCCAGGACCGTATCTCTACGGGTCTTCAGGTTGCTTCTGTGCGTGACGATTCAGCCACCTTCCTGATCGCCCAAAATCAGCGCTCCGATCTTGCCGGTATCAATGCCGCACGGTCGAGCCTTGATCGTGCTTCCAGCACCCTTGATGTGGGCGTGAATGCGGCAGAAGCCGTCTCCGATCTTTTGATCAGCGCTCGTGAAATTGCCGTCTCCGTGCAGGATACCGGTCTTGATCAGGCGTCGGTCGATTCGCTCAACCGCGATTTTTCGGCCCTTGTGTCGCAGATCGATTCCATTGTTGGGCAGGCTGAATTCAACGGCGTCAATATCGTTAATGGCGGTGGCCAGAATGTTGATGCCATCACCGGTGTGAACCGCGCTGGCGATATCAGCCGGATTTCGGTTGCCGGTGTTGATCTTCGGACCAACAGCACCACAGCCACATCCACCCTTGATACCTTCGATCTGGGTACTCTGGATAACCTCGGTTCCATCGATGGCACTTCGGATGAACAGCAAGCGATTCTGGCTGCCCTGCGAAATGCCGGGGATGATCAGAATGCCATCGTTGCCGATGCCAATGGTGTGCTGTCGATCGATGTATCTGTCGCCACCTTAAATAATGCTGGAACAGCGGGCGACACCACTGACGATAGCTTTGAAATCACATTTGGTGGTGGGGCCATTACCTTCGCAACGGCGGCGGGTGATAGCGCGACCGACACTGCTCCTGCCGATGGGGTTCCTGATATTGCTGCCACTTCAGCGCTCTTCTTGGGCCCGGCTTCCGCTGGCGATCTTGTCATTCAAGGCGCGCAGGGTGCCTTTGGTGCGGCAGCTATTGGCGGGGTTACTCCGGGTGCAACGGATATTGCGCTCCGCGATATTGATTTCAGTAATGATGCCCAGCGCTCTTCCGCTGTGGCGGTTGTTGATAATTTCCAGCAGAATGTTGGGACCATCCTCAGCCAGCTTGGCTCTGCCGTTCAGCAGGTTGAGCTGCAATCCACATTCGCATCCAATCTGTCGGATTCGATCGAAGTGGGGATTGGTAATCTGGTTGATGCCGATCTGTCGCGCGAAGCTGCCAATCTGCAGGCCTTGCAGGTGCAGCAGCAGTTGGGTCTTCAGGCTGCGGGCATTGCCAATCAGGCACCCGGCTCGATCCTGGCCCTCTTCCGTTAAGCAAAATCCTGAAGGGCGGCGGCAGAAGGTGGCCGCCCTTCTTCTCTTTTCCGCATCGGCCTGGCTTTTCAGGCCCTTGAGGGCGGGAATTTACCAATGATCAGAATGGATATACAAAATATCACCCCTCAGCCGGCTGAGCTCTCTTCCCAGAATGGGGGGCGTGTGCGGTCTGTTGCGCCAGTGGTTTCAGCATCAGCCGAATCCGGCGTGCAGAATCAAGGGCCGCAAAATCAGCGTCCCCTAAGCCAAGCGGTGCAGGGGTCATCCCGGATTGTGTCCTTCGAACCCGAGCGCCCCTTGGACGAAGGAAGCCTCGATTCACAAATCGAAGAAACCATTTCCCGCTTGATCGGAGAGGATTTCAATATGGCCCGCTTGCGCATCGATCAGGATGAAGAAACAGGCCGGGTGGTTTTTCAATCGGTGAACCGTGAAACCGGCGAGGTGATCAGCCAGTTTCCGCCTGAAACCGTGTTGCGACTCATTTCCTCAATCCGCGAGGCCGAGGGCATTGTGCTGGATGCCACCGTCTAGCGCCATTCCTCTGTTCGTCACCTCACAAAAATCGTAACCCCGTTCCCCTCTTTCGTCATCAACTCTGTTGTTGGATTTTCATATCTCTGATTCTAGCGTTAGCGATGACGATGATTTTTCGCATGAGAGCGGTTATGGCGACGATCTTGCGTTTTCCTCTTTCGACGAGGTT
>NZ_JARKVQ010000025.1:0-17172 GCF_029946565.1 Iodidimonas sp. MBR-22 | reverse complement strand
GTCTGAACACGAGTAGAATCAACACCGTGCATCATGTCCACAAATTTAAACCGGACAGCAGTGGGTCAAGCCCGGGGTGACGAAAGAAAAGCCCGGGGGGGGCTATGATCTTACGCCAGTTCCTGCAGCATCAGGCGGAGGGCGGCCCGCCAATGGAGCGGCGGCGTTCCAACCAGCGCCCAGGCACGGCTCCGATCCAGCACGGAATAAGACGGTCGTCGGGCGGCGGTTTGATAATCGGCGCTGGTCACCGGGGTGATGATCGGGCTTTGATCGAGCAGGCCCAGGGTTTGGGCTTCTTCCATGATGGCAACGGCGAAATCATACCAGCTTGCCACCCCGGCATCGCCCCAATGCAAAAGCCCCGAAGCCCTGAGATCGGCCAGTTTCCACAAAGCCTCGGCCAAACCCAAAGCCCAGCAGGGCGTGCCCACCTGATCGGCAATCACCCGCAAAGAGCGGCCTTCTTTCATCAGCCGCAGCATGGTTTTGACAAAATTACTGCCATGGGCGGAATAAAGCCAGGATGTGCGCAGGATCAGGCTGTTTTGCGGCGCCAGCCGTTCCACCGCCTGTTCGCCCGCGCGTTTGCTCATGCCATAAAAATTGATCGGATGGGTTTCTGCCTTAGGGGCATAGGGCGAACCGGCCTTGCCATCAAACACGAAATCGGTTGAAAGATGGATCAGCCGCACCCCATGGCGGCTGGCGGCCAGTGCCAGATTTTCAGGCCCTTTGGCATTGATCGCAAAGGCTTTTTCCGGCTCGCTTTCGGCCTGATCCACAGCGGTATAGGCCGCCGCATTGATGATCAGATGGGGCTGGTGCTGCTTTAGGGTATCAAGAATGGCGGCGGGTTCAAGAATATCGAGGGCCGCGCGATCAAGGGCTTGCACCTGCATATGATCGGGGGCGGTGCGGCACAATTCACGGCCAAGCTGCCCTGCCGCTCCGGTGATCAGAACACGGGTGGGCGCGCTGTTCTCGGGCGGCGCGGTCATGGAAATGTCTCGGCCTGATGGAAGCCGGGGGCGGCCGCATCCTTTGCCGACACAATGGGTGTGCGGCCAAGAAGGGGCCAATCAATCGCCAGATCGGGATCATTCCACAACAGGCTGCGATCATGCTCAGGCGCATAAAAATCGGTGCATTTATATTGCACTTCGGCCAGATCGCCCAGCACCAGAAAGCCATGGGCAAAGCCTTCAGGCACCCAAAGCTGGCGGTGATTATCCGCCGAAAGCTCAACCCCCATCCATTGCCCGAATTGCGGGGATGAGCGGCGCAGATCAACCGCTACATCGAAAATCCGCCCCAAAGTGCACCGCACCAGCTTTCCCTGGCTGTGCTGGATCTGATAATGCAGCCCACGCAAAATGGGGCCCACCGACCGCGAATGATTATCCTGCACGAAGGGGGCATCAATCCCAAGGGCGGCAAAGCTCTGTGCATTCCAGCTTTCCATGAAAAAGCCGCGGGCATCCTCAAAAAGCCGGGGTTCGAGGATCTTGACGCTGTCGAGCTTTGTATCGATCACCTTCATCGGGCACCCAGCCCCTGCAAAATCCGCATCAGATAGTCTCCATAGCCGCTTTTCAGCAAGGGCGCGGCCAGTTTTTCAAGGGCTGCAGCATCGATAAAGCCCATGCGATAAGCGATTTCTTCAGGGCAGGCGATCTTCAGACCCTGCCGATCCTCGATCACCCGCACATAATCAGCGGCATCAAGCAACGAGGCATGGGTGCCGGTATCAAGCCAGGCAAAGCCCCGGCCCAATGTTTCAACGGTGAGTTGCCCCACCTTCAGATAATGCATATTGATATCGGTGATTTCCAATTCGCCCCGGGCCGAGGGGCGGATGGATCGGGCCACATCCACCACAGCGCTATCATAAAAATAAAGCCCGGTAACGGCATAGTTCGAGCGGGGATTTTGGGGTTTTTCCTCGATGCTTTCGGCAGCCCCCTTGGCATCGAAGCTGACAACGCCATAACGTTCGGGATCATTCACATAATAGCCGAAAACCGTGGCCCCCTGCTGGCGCTGGGTGGCGGTCCGCAAAAGATCGCCAAAGCCCTGCCCGTAAAAGATATTATCGCCCAAAATCAGGGCCGTGGGGGCATCGCCGATAAAATCGGCCCCAATGATAAAGGCCTGCGCCAGCCCTTCGGGCCGGGGCTGAATGGCATAGGCAAGGTTGATCCCCCATTGCCGCCCATCCCCCAATAAAGCCTTGAACTGGGCCTGATCTTCGGGCGTTGTGATGATTAAAATCTCGCGAATGCCCGCCAGCATCAGGGTGGACAGGGGGTAATAGATCATCGGCTTATCATAAACCGGCATTAATTGTTTACTAACCGAAACGGTCAGCGGATAGAGCCGTGTGCCCGATCCACCAGCCAGAATGATCCCGCGATAGGCTTGTGTCATGAGACCCCTTGATCCTTGCCTTTGCCCCGAAGTTTATTCATGGCCTTGATCCCGTGATGAGGGCAAGGGCAAACATCATCAAAAAACCGCTGGTGATATAAGCCTGCACACGCAAAGCCATGGGATGCGCCATCAGCCATGGACGCAGGCGGCCCGCCACCGCCGCCAAAGGCAGCATGATGGCAAAGCCGATGGCAAAGAAAATCACCCCCAGCGCCAACAGCCGTGCCACCGGATTATCAGCCGAAGGGGGGACAAATTGTGGCAAAAAAGCCAAAAGAAACAGCACCACCTTGGGATTCAGCACATTGGTCAGCAAAGCCTGACGAAACAGCCGCCACACCGGCTGCCTTGTGCCCGCATCGATCAGCCTTAGATCAAGGCCGCCGCCATGGCGGATAAGGGAAAAGGCCATCCATAAAAGATAGGCCGCCCCCGCATAGCGCAAGAGATCATAGATCACGGGATAGCGGGCCAAAAGCACCCCAAAGCCAAAAGCCAGAGCACAAAGATGCACCAGCGCCCCCATCGCGATGCCCGCAAGGGTGATCAAACCCGCATCAAAACCGATGCCAAGGGAGCGATTGATCACCAAAATCATATCCGGCCCCGGCATCAGCCCCAGAATGAGGGTTGCGGAGACAAATACCCAAAGCTGCGCCGGATCGGGGAGAATGGCGCTCAATGGGCCTCACCCCAATTGGCACCGGTTCCGATCTCAACAATCAAGGGCACAGACAGATCAACAACCGGCGCGCAGGCATTTTCCATCACATGGCGGATGATCGGTTGGGCTGCTTCGATCCGATCCTGGGGCAGTTCAAAAATCAGTTCATCATGCACCTGCAACAGCATCCGCACATCATCAAGCCCGGCATCGGCCAAGGCTTTGGGCATCGCGATCATCGCCCGCTTGATGATATCGGCAGCGGTGCCCTGAATGGGGGCATTGATGGCGGCGCGTTCGGCAAAGGCGCGCTGATTGGGATTTTTGGCATTGATATCCATGACATGGCTACGCCGCCCGAACAGGGTGGTGACATGGCCAGTTTCATGGGCTTTTTTGCGGGTTTCTTCCATATAGGTCAAAATGCCGGGGAAGCGCTTGAAATAGGCATCGATAAGCCCCTTTGCCTCATCCCGACCGATGCCAAGCTGACGCGCCAGCCCAAAAGCGGAAATGCCATAGATGATGCCGAAATTGATCGCCTTGGCCCGGCGCCGGGTGGCGCTGTCCATCTGATCAAGGGGCACATCAAACACCTGACTGGCGGTGAGGGCATGAATATCCACACCCTTCGCAAAGGCGGTTTTCAGGGCATCGATATCGGCCATATGGGCGAGAATCCGCAATTCGATCTGGCTATAATCAGCGGCCAGCAGCACATAGCCATCCTCGGCAATGAAGGCCTTGCGGATCTTGCGCCCCTCGGCCGTTCTGATGGGGATATTCTGGAGATTGGGATCATTGGATGAGAGCCGCCCGGTGGAGGTGGAGGCCATCGAAAAGCTGGTATGCACGCGGCCGGTTTTTTCGTTGATGGCTTTGGCCAAAGCATCGGTATAGGTGCTTTTAAGCTTTGAAACCTGCCGCCATGCCAGCACCTTTTCCGGCAGATCATGGCCCTGGGCTGCCAGCGTTTCCAAAACCTCGACCCCTGTTGAAAGGGCCCCGGATTTGCCCTTTTTCCCGCTTTGCAGCCCCATTTTATCGAAAAGAATCTCGCCAAGCTGTTTGGGGCTGCCGATATTGAAGCTTTCGCCCGCTAGGGCGTGGATCTCTTTTTCAAGGCGCTCCATGCTCGCGGCAAATTCGGCCGAAAGCCGCGCCAATTCCGCCCGATCCACCTTGATGCCCGCCCGTTCCATGGCGGCGATCACCGGCACCAAAGGCCGTTCGATGCTTTCATAAACCTGCAAAAGCCCGGCCTGAGGCAGCATCGGCTTGATCAGCCGCCACAGCCGCCCGGTGATATCGGCATCTTCGGCGGCATAATGCGTGGCTTTATCGATGGGCACGAGATCAAAGGTCACCTGCTTTTTGCCGCTGCCCGCCACCTCTTTGAAGGGGGTGGTCTCGATGCCCAGATGCAGGCGCGAAAGCTCGTCCATGCCATGGCCATGCAGGCCGCAATCGCGCACATAAGACAGCAGCATGGTATCATCATGGGGGCTGATATGGATGCCCTCATTGGCCAATATCACCATATCATATTTGATATTCTGCCCGATCTTGAGGATCGCCGGATCTTCCAATATCGGCTTCAAGGCTTTGAGCGCCTGATCCACCGGGATCTGTTTTAAATTCTGATTGCCGAAATCCAGCCCATCGGCGGCACGATGGCGCAAGGGGATATAGCAGGCTGCCCCGGCTTCCACCGAAAGCGAGATGCCCACAAGGGTTGCATGCATCGGCAAAATTCCGGTGGTTTCGGTATCCACCGCCACCCGCCCGGCTTTTTTGATGCGCGTGATCCAGCGCTCCAGATCGGCGAGATCATCCACCGTTTCATAATGGGTTTGGGTGATCGCCGTGGTTTCCGCCTCAAGGGGGCTGGTGCCATCCCTGCCATCGCCCAGATGCGAAACCACCCGGGCGCGCAGGGATCGAAAGCCATTCTCGTCGATGAAGGTCAAAAGCTGGGCCACATCGGGGGCTTTCACCACAAAATCATCGAGGGACAGATCATCGAGGGGCACATCCGGCATCAGGGTAACGAGCTTTTTCGACAGGCGCGCCTGATCGGCAAATTCGATCAGA
The DNA here is from genome assembly GCF_029946565.1 of Iodidimonas sp. MBR-22. NCBI lineage: Bacteria > Pseudomonadati > Pseudomonadota > Alphaproteobacteria > Iodidimonadales > Iodidimonadaceae > Iodidimonas > Iodidimonas sp. MBR-22. The sequence goes on along the minus strand of NZ_JARKVQ010000025.1, from coordinate 11,981 downwards.
TTCTCTCGCCTTTTGGTCTGTTTGATCTCGGCTGCGCGATCAAGCAGGCTTTCCAGATCGCCATATTCGGTAATGAGCTGCGCCGCAATTTTCGGGCCAATTCCGGGCACACCGGGCACATTATCCGAACTATCGCCGCACAGGGCCTGCACATCGATCACTTTATCAGGGGTAACGCCAAATTTCTCATGGACCTCATCAAGGCCGATGCGGCGGTTTTTCATGCTATCAAACAGATCGACCCCATCTTCCACAAGCTGCATCAGATCCTTATCCGATGAAACGATGGTGACGCGCCAATTTTTGGCCCGGGCCTGTTGGGTGAAGGTGGCGATCAGATCATCGGCTTCATAGTTGCTGCGCTCGATCCCGGCCACATTAAAGGCTTTGGTGGCTTCGCGGATCAGCGAGAATTGCGGCACCAGATCTTCGGGGGCATCGGGACGATGGGCTTTATAATCGGCATAAAGATCATTACGGAAAGATTTGCGGGCCGCATCGAAAATCACGGCAAAATGGGTTGGTGCCTCGCCCTCATTCACATCTTTCAACAGCTTGAACAGCATATTGGAAAAGCCATAAACCGCATTGACGGGGGTTCCATCCTTGCGGCTCATGGGGGGCAGAGCATGATAGGCGCGAAAAATATAACCCGACCCATCGATCAGATAGAGATGCGGCTGGCTGCTCATGCGGCGCGGGAGCTGTCTTGATCGGCGGGGCCGCCCTTCAGGATGAATTCTCGATCACAATAGCCGCATTCCACACGGCCTTCATCACCCAGATTGAGATAAACCCGGGGATGCCCAAGGGCGCCGCCGCCATCGCATGAAACGGTTGTGCTCTCAACCTTCAGGGTTTCGGGGGGGGAAATGCTCATGGTTTCTATCCTTCTCCATTGGCGGGTTGATTTTGATTGCCTATATAGACTGCACGGCCATTTCGCACAACTGAGAGCGCATTGACCAAGCCCATCGCGAGTGGTAGCGCATGATCGGTCTGTTGCGCGATGACGATCATACCAGAATTGCGCCATTCTCACGATCTTCGGACCCTTCTATCGATCTTCGGATAAGGATATCATTGATGACCGCGCCTTCAGCAATCTGCGTTCGATCCCTTGAAAAAACCTATGGCGGACCGGCGCCCAAACGCGCCTTGAACGGGATCGATCTCGATATCGCGCAAGGCTCGATGTTTGGCCTTCTGGGGCCGAATGGCGCAGGCAAATCCACCTTCATCAATATTCTGGCGGGATTGGTCAATAAAACATCGGGCAGCGCCAGCATCTGGGGCTTTGATATCGATGCCCATCCCCGCAATGCCCGCGCTTCCATCGGTGTGGTGCCGCAGGAACTGGTGTTTGATGCTTTTTTCACCCCATGGGAAATGCTGGAAGTGCAGGCCGGGATGTATGGCGTGCCCAAGGCCGAGCGCCGCACCGAAGAACTGCTGCGGGTGGTGCAATTATGGGATAAGCGCGATGCCTATTCCCGCACCCTTTCAGGCGGGATGAAACGCAGGCTTCTGGTGGCAAAGGCGCTGGTGCACACGCCACCGGTTTTGATTCTCGATGAACCCACGGCGGGCGTGGATATCGAATTGCGTCAGCTTTTATGGACGTATGTGCGGGAATTGCACGCCCGGGGGACGACCATCGTGCTCACCACCCATTATCTCGAAGAAGCCCAGGAATTGTGCGATACCATCGCCATCATCAATCATGGCGATGTGGTGTGCTGCGAACCGACAACGCAGCTTTTGGCGCGCATCGATGAAAAAGAAATTCTGGTGGATCTGGAATCCGATCTCGACCAGATCCCCGCCGATTTTGCACGGTTCAGGGCGCGTTTGGATGGGCCTCGGCGATTGGCAGTGCAGGTTTCACGAAAGGGCAATGATGTGGGGGCGGTTTTAAGCGCTTTATCGGCATCGGGGCTTGGGGTGCGCGATCTTTCCACCAATGATACCGATCTGGAAGATATTTTTCTGCAACTCACCCGTGCGCCCCACAATGATGCGGCCTGATCATGGATATGAATTTTGATGTTCTGATCATCGGGGCCGGTGCCGCCGGTTTGTCTCTCGCCCTAAAGGTAGCGCCACATCTGCGGGTGGCGGTGGTGTCCAAGGGGAAATTATCATCAGGCTCCACGAAATGGGCGCAGGGCGGCATTGCCGCTGTTTTATCGGTGGGCGATACCATCGAAAGCCATATCGAGGATACCATGGCCGCAGGCGCCGGCCTGTGCGATCCCGAAGCCGTGCGTTTCGTGGTGGAGCGCGGCCCGGCGGCGATCGAGGATCTGATTTCATTGGGGGTGAAATTCACCCGCAGCGATGAGGAAGCCACCGCATCGGGCTATCATCTCACTCAGGAAGGCGGCCATTCCGTGCGTCGGGTCATCCATGTGGATGATGCCACCGGCTGGGCGGTGCAGCAGGCTTTGGAAATCCGCGCCCGGGCGGCCCCCAATATCACCGTGCTCGAACATCATATGGCGGTGGATCTCATCACCAATCGCCATCTTTTAAAGGATGGCGATGGGCCGGAACGCTGCCATGGCGCCTATCTTTTGGATCGGGAAAGCGGTTTTGTCGATGTGATCACCGCGCGGGCGGTGGTGCTGGCAACCGGGGGGGCGAGCCGGGTCTATCTTTATACCTCCAACCCCAATGGATCGACCGGAGATGGCATTGCCATTGCGTGGCGGGCGGGCTGCCGGGTGGCTAATATGGAATTCAACCAGTTTCATCCCACCTGCCTGTTTCACCCCGAAGCCAGAACCTTTCTGATCACCGAAGCCCTGCGCGGCGAAGGGGCAAAGCTCAGCCTGCCGAATGGCGAACCCTTCATGCAGGCTTTCGATCCGCGCGGCGAACTGGCCCCGCGCGATGTGGTGGCCCGGGCCATCGATCATGAAATGAAGCGGCTGGGGCTTGATCATGTGCTGCTCGATATCAGCCATCGCGATCCGGATTTCGTGATTGGCCATTTCCCTAATATCTATCGCCGCTGCCTCAATTATGGGATCGATATCACCCGGGGCCCCATTCCGGTGGTGCCCGCCGCCCATTATACCTGCGGCGGGGTGATGATCGATCAGGCCGGGCGCACCGATCTCGATGGCCTTTATTGTATCGGCGAAGCCTCGCACAGCGGCCTGCACGGGGCCAATCGCATGGCCTCCAATTCCCTGCTGGAATGTCTGGTTTATGGCCATGCGGCGGGGGATGATATCTTGCGCAGATTGCCCGATCTGCCGCCGCCGGGGGCGGCCCGACCCTGGGATGAAAGCCGGGTCACCGATTCCGATGAGGAAATCGTGGTCAGCCATAATTGGGCGGAATTGCGCCGTTTCATGTGGGATTATGTGGGGATCGTGCGGACCAATAAACGGCTGGAGCGGGCGCAGCATCGGGTGGCGCTGCTCAGCAGTGAAATCCATGATTATTATGGCAATTTCCGCATCACCCCGGATCTGCTGGAATTGCGTAATCTGGTGGATGTGGCGGGATTGATCGTGCGTTCGGCCAAGGCCCGCAAAGAATCGCGCGGCTTGCATTTCACCACTGATTATCCTGATCTTTTGCCCCAAGCCGAAAATACGATCCTCACCCCGCCCTTTGCCGCCCGACGCGGGGCCTGATAGCTTTCGGGAAAGGCGATGGTTTCGCCCTGAATTTCACTTAAATTGTATGCGCCTCTTATGCGATTTTTAGCACTTGCCGCTTATGCTGAAGATGCTTTCATCGAGAAAAGCAATGACGGGCAAAGCAGTGAGTGGCAAAACAATGTGGGCAATTCTGCACCGATTGGCGCGCAATCAAATGGGGGGTACGCTCGCCCTCACAGCGGTTGTGTTTCCGGCGGTGATCGGCTTTTCCGGGCTGGCGCTGGATGGGGCGCATTGGTATGCGCAAAGACGATCCACCCAAAGCATGGTCGATGCCGCCGCCGTGGCCGGTGCCTATGCTCGGCTGGAGCAGAAACCCGACGGTATTGTCGATGCCGTGGTCAGAACAGAAGCCGTGCGCAATGGCTTTGAACCGCTGCCCGCCAATAATCTGATCGTCAAACCCTTGTCCAGCTCCATCGATCCCGGCACCACAGCTTTGGTCGATGCCACCATCAGCCGGCAGGTGCCGCTTTATTTTGCCGGTCTTTTGATCCCCGGCACCCATATCCCCATCAGCGCCCGGGCCGTGGCGGGGGTGCGCAATCTGGGGCCGCAATGCATCATCGCGCTGAATGAAACCGCCGCGCGCGCCGTGGAATTCACCGGCAGCACAACGGCGGATATCGGCTGCGGCGTGGCGTCTAATTCCGATAGCGATGAAGCCTTGTTCATCGGCGGCAGTGCTGTTTTGATGGCCAATCCGGCGCAGGCTTTTGGCGATGTGGCCATCGAAGGTTCGGGGGAGTTGATCTCGCAATTGCCGCCTTTGCCTTTTTCCCCACGGGTGCCCGATCCTTTTGAAAGCCTCAGCGTTCCCCCCTTATCATCATGCGATCAAAGCGGAAGCGGCAATAAGGGGGTGCAGATCAATGATGGCAGCCAGCTTGTGGATGTGGATGGCGATGGCCTGATCACCTTATGCGGCGGCGTGGATTTCAGCGGCAATATCACGCTTCCTTCGGCCACTTATGTGATCAGAAACGGGGATATCTCCACCGGTGGCAACACAGATATATCCGGCGATCAGCTTTCCTTCATTCTCACCGGCGATCAACCCGGCGACGTGGGGCGGGTGGCGCTCAATAATAATACCGAGATGCAGCTTTCGGCACCGCAATCCGGGCCTTATCAGGGGGTTTTGTTCTTTCAGGATCAAAAAGCCCTATCGCCTGACCGAAGCCTGTTCAATGGCGGGGCGGATCTGCAACTCGATGGTGCGATCTATATGCCCCGAAGTCTGGTTGAATTTTCGGGCGGTTCCTCCAATCCCGATCATTGCCTGCAGATCGTTTCTGACCGGGTAACCTTTACGGGCAATTCCTTCATCCGCAATGATCCGGCTGTGTGCGCGGATTTAGGCCTGATTTTGGGTGGAACAACCCAAAAACAGGTGGTGCTATTGGAATGAGGCATCAGGGCAGATGATAAGGCGCATGAAAAATCATAGGCGCGGTTGGTGGCGCGGTTTTTGTGCAAACCGCAAAGGCAGTATCCTCATCGAAACCGCCATGGTGGTGAGCTTTCTGGGACTTTTGGCATTGGGGTCCATCGATTTTGGCATGGCCTATGTGCGGAAGGCGGAAATGGATAATGCCGTGCGCGCCGGGGTTCAGTTTGGCCTTGCCCGCCACCCCAGCATGAGCGAAATCGCCAGCGGCATTGTGGTGGCACTCGATGTGCGCAATGCCGTATGGGGGGCGGCCGATTTCCTCGATGCCGATCCGGGGGCGCAGCTCGAAGTCAGCTTTTCCTGCCAATGCCCCGATGGCACTGCCGTTGCCTGTACCTCTACGGCGATCTCCACCCTCGCCTGCACGGATCGGCAAACCTATCTCGAAATCAGGCTTGAGCATGATTATGAAATGATCTTTGCCTATCCGGGATTGGGCCAGCGTTTGTCGATGGCGTCAAATAGCGCTGTGCGGTTGAATTGAGGAGCCTTGATTGTGGGGAGCCATAAGCGCGATGCATAAAATCTGGCGGATGAAATCCAAACAGCCATTCTCATTGAGGGCGTTCGCGCAAGATTGCGGGGGGGCGGCGGCGGTGGAGTTTGCGGTTGTTCTGCCGATCTACCTCATCGCCCTCTTTACCGTGATCGAGGGCGGGCGGCTGGTTTACAGCCAGACCGCGCTTTATTTTGCCGTTCAGGAAGCCACCCGTTTTGCCATTGTGCGTGAAGGAAAAGTGAGCGATAGCGAAATCCGCGATTTTACCGCCGGGCGTCTGGTGGGTTTGAGAGGGGATCTGGCCGTGGTAACGGTGGAATCGCCGATCAACAGCACTGTGAACACCAGCGAATATACGGTCAATATCCGCTATAGTTTCACCCCGATCTTTCCTTATATCGGGCACGAAACCCTCACGCTCACGGCCAGTTCCCGTGGGTTTATCGCCTTTCCCCCGGTTTTGCCGCAATCGGGAACGGCTACATCCTGATCAATGCGGAACATTGGGCATATTAGGCTTTGCAAAAGGGTCTCTTTCAGCTAGTGTCCGCCCGCTTGGCATGAATGGCCGGGGCGCTGACGCCCCGATGGCCATCTTTGGCACCCGTAGCTCAGCTGGATAGAGCGCTGCCCTCCGAAGGCAGAGGTCACAAGTTCGAATCTTGTCGGGTGCGCCAATAAAATCAACGACTTAAGCCTAGTGGCGTTGCAGGCTTCTGGGTTCAGGAAGCACATAGGAAGCACGGCGAGGGTAATCAGAGGTCGTTTTCGGTAGAGCCTTTGAGTCGCGGTGAGCGACCATATTGCAATTACATTCCTTCATGAAATAGCCTACTGTCGGGAAAGAGCGGGCAGGGAGATTTGTAAGCAAATGGTGTGGTTTGACAGCACGACAAAGCGTTTCCTGTTCCTTGCCTGTTTTGGTTTGAGCATTGCTTTCTACGGGACTTGGACTCTTCAAGAGTTTTACATATTGGCTGTAGGTGCACCCTGACTGGAAGTGATGGTTGAAGGTACTCCTGCTCTCTACGCCAACATATTAGGAAATATTGCCTTTCATTTCCCGGGACGTGCTTCGTTCATATTTGCTGGAGCTGTGATACTTATACACGGCGTGTTTACTGTGATTCCGTTCGCTGCTTTAATGTGGGTGATGTCGGGCAATCGGACGGCAAAGGACCGAGCTTCTTAATATAGATAGATAGATATAGATAATAAGATAGCTTGTTTTCCTCAGAGCCGCCTTCGCGCCCCCATAGCGAGAAGAAGGCGGGTCTGAGGTAAACAAGCGGGTTTTCCGTGGTGAGCTAGAGTAAACCCCAATCACGCCACGTAGTCTTCTGCCTCCGGGCTGGCGTAAAGGCCTTCGGCACTTGTGGCTGCGGCGACTGCCGTTCTCACTTTCTCTTTTGTAAGGTCGAGCATCCGATAGGTTCCGGTCTTCTTTAGTTTAGTGATGGCCTCGATGCGTCGGAAGGTTGCCAAGTTCGCTGCAGCGTATTTCGCCAGCCCCTTCAGCTTGGGCAGGGCATCCGCTAAATAATCGCCGTGCGGGTCGATCAAGTCGGCAGCGACGCTCCCATCTTCCTTTCGGGCAAAAAAGATGAAATCGGGTCGCACGATCCGATATTCACCGGCCTCTTCATAGACAACACCCAAGGAATCTTGGCTTGCTCGCGCAGGGTTGCGATACCAGCCGATGTTACCTTCTTTTTGAAGTTCGGCTCGCAGGACGGCGGGTTCCCACGATGAACTAAAGGCCTCGGGGAACATATCATCCTCGTCACAAAGAAGATGGCGCTCGAAGCGCTCAAGATCGTATTCCTTGCCGTTCGGCTCTCGCGCTGTGGTCGGCTGCAACCACATATGCGGTCGGGCGATTTCGACCGGAAGCGGATCCGTGCTCATTTCACGAATCTGGCGATATGCTTCCTCCCGTTCATCGGTTAGGCCCTTTATTGCGTCCTTGTAAGTGGCCAGCCAATCCCTTGCCAGTTTCTCAGCTTCGACCTCTAGGTCGTCTTTGATCTTCGGGACCAATCCGATTGCGGCGATGATCGTGTGCGCCTCGATCAGTGCTTCTTCGTCGTCCTCGTCATCCTCAATGCTCGCTGCCAAATGCTCTGCATAGGTCGTGGCTAGGTCAGGGCTGATTGCCCGTCCAGCCCGTCTGTATGCGTCTTCGATAACGGCATAATCCGCGGCTTCAACAAAGTCGTTGAAGGTCATCGCTTTCGTTTTCGTATCTGCTGACAGCGTCTTGCCTTCGACCGTCAGAACAGAAGCACGGGCATCAGCAATTTTTGTTTCATATGACTTTAACGCAGCGTCCAGAACTGCGTGCATCGCCGCGTGGGCTTTCCTCCCGGCATCAGGCAGAAGGTCGTCCATCGCAAGTTCATGCGCGAGCGCGGTCAATCTTTTGACAGGGCGGGCCTGCTTCTTGGGCAAGGTCTGTGAAGAGAGGGATGTCAGCTTGTCCCAAACGTCTTCCGGGATCGCCGGGTTAGGCTTCATTTCACGTGGATTGATTAGGACGCGACGACCGGGCAGCTCTTCTCCGCTTTCGCCGCCTTTCATCAGCTCGTCTACAACAGCTTTGACGGTTTCCTTGTTAAAATGGGGCAGAAGACAATCGACCGCGTTGAGCCGGTCATTCCCCGAAATGCGCCGCGCAAGTGGTGTGCGGACCATCCGCCCCAAAAGCTGCGTGATATGGGTCTTATCCGATGCCGCCCTGAGCGAAACCATCACCTCGGCTCGCGGGCAATCCCAGCCCGTGCTGATTGCGTTCTTTGCGATGAGGATGCGCACCCAATCGTCCTGCTGAACCCGCTGCGGCTCAATATATGGCACTGTGTGCCGCCCAAAAGTCTCGGTCTTATGCTCGCCCAACACGTTGGCGATGCTGTCTTCGGGCAATTCCGGAAAGCGCTCAAGGATCACATCCAGCCACTTTCCAATGTCATTCGGGTTCGGAGCGTCGGGAACCTGCAGCACCATTAGAGGCTGAACCTTGCTCGCGTCTCCTTGTTCCTCGGCATAGGCCGCCCAAGCTTCGGTGATGTCGCGCAGCTTGTCGGCCCCACGGCGGAGAAGCACCGTTTCAAAATCTCCGATCTCGTCTGGCACGTCCATCGTGATCGTGTCTTTTAAGAGGCCTGATGCTTGTACCAGCCCGGCATCCACCTGCACATGCGGTAGAGTTGTGCGGCCCTGCATATCTTTCAATGCCTTGTTGAAGCGGTCCACTGTTGCCGAAATTCCCCAAACAATTGGAATGGCGGGCGTACTGCCAGAGCCGTTGATGAGCTGCTTGACGATGGTCTGTCTGCCGGACGCTGCCGCAATCCCGCCATCCTCCTTCATCCCCCGGTGCGCTTCGTCCAGCACAAGGTAGAGCGTCAAATCAGGGTCTTCGATGGTGTTGCGGATCGTGTCCCAGATGGTGAATGCGCGCATGTCGGGCATGATCTTCTGCCCGTCTGCCGTCTCCAGGCTGTCGTCGTCGGGATCGTGCCCGCGCGTGAGAAGGCTGCTCTTAGAAAGCTTTTGCGTATTGAGGAAGTAGATTTTTCCTGCTTCCAAGGTTTCCCGATTAAAGCTGCTTTCGACCGTCACAAGGTCCGAGATCGTCAGCTTGTCGGACGCCTCTTGCAAGCGCCACTTGGATTGGGTGTTCAGCGAGGGGTCGTCGCTGAACCAGATAACGACCGCGCCGGGGTCGGGTTCAAACTCCGCTTCGTCATTGCCGAACAAGAGCGCCTCAAATACCGCAGCGGCCATTACCGTCTTGCCTGAGCCAGTGGTGGCAGCGAGTGAGAAGGCGGTTTTCATGTCATGGTCCTGCCAGAACACCCGCGCCTTCTTCATGTTGTCCAGCACGTCTGCTACAGCTTGGGTCTGGTAATCTTTCAGTGTAAATTTCATGTCTCAGCGCCCCATCGCGAAGCGAAAATTGGTCAGGTAGGATTCGTAAAGCCGCACAGGCTCCACCCCATCAGGTAATTCCCGCGTGATGGCTTGAAAGCGCCGCTCGTCGTCGGTGACGATATAGGCAATGCGGATGCCGCCCGTTGCGGCAATGGCAGCGCAGAAGGGCGCAGCACGGTCGAGATTGGTCAGGAGGCCATAGGTATCGGCCACCTCCCAGCCATCCACAGGCTCCTTGTCGATCCGCCGCCCCTCGCTGCCAGCCCGCATCCACAGGAGCGGTGCGATACGCGCGAAGGCGCGGTTGTGACTGACGGCGACCGGAGTTTCATAGGTAAGGGTGAAGAACTCGGCATTTTCTTCGAAGCCCTCGGCCATTGGAAACTCGTCAGTGAACTTGTACTCGCCCTTGATGTCTCGCCCTTCTGGCGTTTTGCCGCTTATCGTGGCGGCAATGCGTGGCTTGGTGATATAGTCGCAGATGCCCCACCTTTCCCATTCTGGATCACCGGGGCGCAAGTCATGTTTCCGCAAAGCCGTCTGCTCATCCGCTGCCACCTCGTTGTTGGTGACGGAGATACATTGGCGGCGGCCATCATCCTGACGGTTGAGACGCATCACAGCGTGGGCCGTCGTACCCGATCCTGCGAAGAAGTCTAGAATGACTGCTTTAGGATTCTCGGCAACAAAAAACCTAATTGCATCCTCGACTGCATAAAGGCTTTTCGGAAAAGGAAATTTGCGGTTTGGGATAAGATTTGAAATAAGGCGGCTTCCATATTGCGTGGAATCATGACCAGAAATTCGCCATTGGCTTCCGGGTATCGCAGACACGATACTGGGATCGTTTCCCTCAACTAAGATAGAGCCGTCATTCGCTTTCCCGAGAGATTGAAACTCGCCTCTTTCAATTTTCGAAAACTCTCCCGGCTTCAAAATATAGACTGTGAAGCCCTTTTTTGAACTTCCACCAATTTTCACACGTCCTTGTAAAAATCGCGTCTTGAACGTGTCCGGAGACCACTGCCAGTTTCCTTCACTCTGATCTTTTCGGATCGGCAGTATGGCTACTAACCCTTCTTTGTAGGGAGCCTCTGATACCCCAGCTGGCAGTGGCTCACCAACTTCAACAACTTTCACTTCTATTGGATCGATGTAGATGGGATAGAAGCAACCTGGCGAATGAGCCCTTTCAGCGTTCGTGCCTGAACGTCGGAGCAAGTCCCATCTGATTTGTCCAGTGTGGGTTCGACCTTTCCCGGAGACCCACTCTCGATCTAATCTGAGGCGAGACGGCGCCATTTCTCCAAAGAAGACGAAATAAACATATTCGTCGCTGCGTCCAAACCCGCCTGCTCTCGCCACGGCTGCCGGATTTATTAGAGCACTAATCATCTGGATTCGCGCTTCTGGGAATGTCTGTTCCAGCAAAAGACCAAGCCGAAGATACTCTTTTTCATCGATCGCTACGATCAACACAGAGGACTCTTGCTTTAAGAGTTGTTTGGCGATTCTTAATCGACGCCCCATGAAGGCCAGCCATTTTGAATGTCTGTAAAGGTCTTCTTCCTCGACATAGTCGTTATTATATTTCCAATCTCTTGCGCCTGTGTTGTATGGCGGATCGATATAAATCACGTCAATCTTGTTACGATGGGTGAAGGTCAGCGCCTCCAAGGCATGGAAGTTCTCGCCGTTGATCACGGTGTGATAGGGCTTGTCGCCCCCGCGCTCGACATTCCCGGTACTGACAAGACCGGGGTAGATGTAGTCGCGGAACTCGGCCACCACGACCAGATCGGCAACCGCCACTTCCTGTGTCTCGGGTTCCTCCGCGCCGATCAGCTCAACCTGCGCCAAGCGCTCCGCGCCTTTGCCCGACACGCTGCGCACTTTCCAGAGACGTTGGTCGCCTTTCTTCGTCTCACCGCGAGGGGGTAGGACGCGCACCTTGTCACCTTTGCGAACAGGTCGCCCCGGAAGTTCGACGCTTTCTGGTCGATGCCGCTCGAAGTTCAGCCCGAACGACCGACGCGATGCTAGTGCCTTGAACTCCCGTTCCAGCTCGCGCCCTAGCGCTGCGTCCTTCTTCTTCGCTTGTGCGATCAGGTCAGTAAGCCTCGACAAGTTCTGCCTCTTTCTTCGTTAGCCTCTGCCGCGATGGCGGCAGAGGATGCCCCTTGCTTCAAGCGCGGATTCTGCCCCGGTGAGCAGATTGGCGATTTACAATAAGGAGTTATGCCCCGCTGCGCACCTTGGCAGATCAAGTGCGGTGAGACCAGACGAAAATCTATAGGGATGGGGGTTGCGCTCTGCATTGCCCCCATAACTACCCCTGTAAGTGAGATGCCCCACGTTTTCTAGACACCTGCCTCTTTCAGTTTCTGCTGTCTGGCTTCGAAGTCAACGGGCGACAACA
>NZ_JARKVQ010000024.1:0-23224 GCF_029946565.1 Iodidimonas sp. MBR-22 | reverse complement strand
GTCAAACGCCACAGCGCCCGATTGGCCTCCTGATAATTGGCATAGGTATTGTCTCCGGGAATGCCCAAAAGCATCGGTGGCACCCCAAAGGCGAGGGCGATTTCACGCGATGCCATTTGCAGGCTGTTGATGAAATCCATATCGGCGGGCGAAAAGGCCATGGATTGCCAGCGCAGGCCGCCTTCCAAAAGCAAGGGGCGTCCGGCATTGGCCGCACCTTGGAATTGCGCTTCCATTTCGGCCTTCAGGCGGATGATCTGTTCATCGCTCAGATTGCCGGGCATCCCATCGCCGGGCTCAAACACCAAAGCCCCCGATGGCCGCGCCGCATTATCAAGCAAAGCCTTGGTCCAGCCTGATGCCGCTGCATGAATATCGGTGGCCATCGCCGCCACCTGCAAAGGCGACAGGCCATAATGATCATCAGTGGGGTGAAAGCTTTTCAAATGCAGGATCGCCGAGCGCCCGCTTTGGGGATGAACCCCAAAGCGATGCTCATGGCCGCCCACACGATAGAGATAAGCCGCAGGCCAGCCCTTTGGCCCCGGTTCGATGGTCAGGCGATCGGGCCTTAGGGTATAAAGCTCGGCGGCGCGCCCCGATGGGCTATCCACCCGCTCGATATAGGCATTGCCCGCCAATTGCAGCCAGCTATAAATCTGCTCCAAAAAGCTGATCCCATCATGGCCGGGATTGGGGCGGGCCAAAAGGTCGAGCACCGGATGCGTGCGGATTTCGCGTTCACCGATCAAAAGCCGCACCGGCACCGATGCGGCGCATTGGGCAATCAGGCGCACCGAACGATTGGCCACCACATTCTTGCAAAAGCCATTCTCCACCAAGGCCGGATAGGTGCGCGGGCTCCATTGGGCCGTTCCGTTGGAAAGCCAGGCCGTTCCGTGGCGATAGCCGCGCGAGGAAGGACCGGCGGCATAATCGGTGCCCGCAACCGCGCTGGCTTTTTCCTCGATGCCCAATCTTTGTCTTAATGTGCTGATAAATGACATGGGATATCCATTTGTTGGTGACCTCCCTTGGCAAAGGAGCGGTCCTTGGTTAGTGTCACCCATCGCAGTGATGGAGACGCTTTGAGATGAAACGCTTTCGGGTGAAAGAACGGGTTCGGCCTTCCCTGCTTATGCTTGGGCTTTTGGGCCTGTTGGGGGCATCCAGCCCGGCCATGGCCGCCCCGGATTGTGGCGATCCCCCCAGCAATGAGCCGAAAATCCCCGTGGGGAAAAAGGCTGATCGGGATCTGATGCTCAAAAGCGTGAATGCCGTGCGCGCTTATAGCGAATCGATTGATGAATGGCTGGCCTGCAAGGATCGCCGGGCCGTGCAGGTCTTTTCCTGGATGAATGAAGATCAGCGCAAACGCTGGGAAGAAGATCTCAACAGCGTGCATGAACGCCGGGTTGAGGTGCAGCGCCAGATGAATGAAGCCATCCGCGAATTCAACGCCGCCCAGCCCGAAAGCACGAGCTGATTTTTGAAGCTATAAGCGCCGCAGATGGGGGGCAGACATCCGCCCCAAAGCCAGATCGCTCACTGCCCACACCAAAGCATCGAGCCGATCCGGGCTGTGCTCCCCCACAGCCCCGCTATAGCTGCACATTTCATCTTCCAGTTCCGCAAAGCAGCCGCGATGGCGCACCAGCCCCCGTTCATAAAGGGCGGCCACCGGCTCGGCCCGGGCGATTTTACCCCGGCTGGCCCTGACCGCCCGATAGCTCAAACCGGGCGCCGCCTGACGCAGCACCGCTTCCACCATATCGCCACCATTATTGGCTTCCCCCAGCACCCGATCGGCGGCATGGCGCTCATAGGCACGGGCCACACGCTCGGCCCATTGCAGGGGGCGCAGGCCCTGACAACTGGCATCCTCAAGAATATGCACCAGTCCGTCCTCATCCAGCCCGGCAATGATGATCCCGCAGGCATCGGCTTTTTCGCCATGGCTGGCCGGGGGATCAACCGCCACCACGATGCGCGTGAACACCGGCTCACGATCATGGCCAAGGGGTCCGATCCGGGCCGCCTCGATCATTTTTCGGGTCCAAAGGGCACCGGCCACTTCATCAATCATCCGGCCATCCAGTTCCTGCGCCCCCAGCCGCGTTCCGGCATAAAGGCGATTGACCTCGTCCAGAAATTGCGGGGCCAGATGCGCACGGTTATCAAGGGTCGATCCCATGACCATGGCCGTCGATGGCTCGGCCATCAAACGCTTCAGCCAGCGCAAAGGCCGGGGCGTGGTGGTCGCCATCACCCGGGGCGCGCGGCCCAGCCGCAGGCCTAAAACCAGATTCGACCAGCAGCGCTCCCCCTCATACCATTTGGCAATTTCATCGGCCCAGGCCGCATGATGCTGGGGGCCGCGCAATTGATCGGGATCATTGGCGGAATAAAGCGTCGCCACCGCCCCATTGGGCCAGGAAAGCCGTCGGCGCGATGGCTCAAACACGGGCCGGGTGGCTTTCGGGCTACAGGCAAGCAGGCCGCTTTCGCCTTCCACCATCACATCGCGCACATCGGCAAAGCTGTCTCCCACCAGGGCAATCCGCGCCGGTGCCCCGGCTTTGGCGCTAAGGGCGGTGGGGCCCTCCACCAAAGAGCGCACCCATTCCGATCCCATCCGGGTTTTCCCAAAGCCGCGCCCGGCCAGAACCAGCCAGCAAAACCAATCCCCGTCCGGGGCTAATTGATTGGGCCGCGCCCAGAACGACCAGTCATAAAGAATGGCTTCCAGATCGGCAGGCTCCAAACTGGCCAGCCAGTGCTGCAAATCCTGCGCGGATCGCTGGCGCACCACCGCTTGCGCCCGGCTCATCATAAGGTGTCTGCCGCCAGGGGCTGATCATTCCCATCGCGCCCCTCATCCTCCTCATCAGCTCCACAAGATTGTGCCAATCGGTCCAAAAGACTCTGAAGCCGGTTGCGGGTCTCGTGCGTATCGCCCTCCGCCGGGTCTGGACCAAGGCTGCTTTCCGAGCCAAAAATATGGGGCCGCCGGCTGCGCAGCAAAAACATGCCCAGTTGATCTGAATAGCTGATGATCTTGCCGCAGGGTTTGCCTGCATAAAAAACCGGTTTTTCCACACCATGCACGGCGCGGCGGCGCAATTCCCCTTCCAACGCATCAAGCGCTTCTTCCAAAGCATGATCCCATTCATCGCGAAAAGCCGTGTCTTTGGCCCGCAGGCGATACACATCGCGACGGGCAATCCCGGCATGACGCGCCGAAGCGCTGACATTCGCGCTGTCGCGCAAGGCATCCAAAAACAATCGACGACGCCGGGCTGAAAATGCAGGTGCAGCCATCATGACATCCCTTCTTGCAGACGCAAAAACGGCCACCGGAAAGCCGGCAGCCGTTGTGATCGCCTATTCATCGAGCATGGATAAAACCCTATCGCGGATCGTTCCGATTGTCAAGACAAAAATAACCAATATGGAACATTTTTAGGTGCCCTCAACAAGCCAGTTCTGCCTCCCGCGCGGGCGGGGCGATCATCCCATAATGAATGGCGAGCCGATCCAGCCCCAAAGCCAGCACCAGCTTTCCCGACCGGGCGGGCCAACCCAGGCCCCGCTCGGCTTCGTCCAATCCCTCAAGGTGGCAACACACCCGGATCAGGATATCGGCGAGCCCCGGCCCCACCGCATCCACCGCCGCCCGCACGGCCCGCCGGGCATCGAGCTGATGCTCTTGCGGCAAAAGTCCGCGCCCGCCATGGCGCCCCCCCGAAGCCGAAGGCACTGCCGCCAGATCCACTGTGATTTTGGCTCCCAGGCCCGCCCGCTCATAGGTTTCGCGCAGGCGCTCACCCGCTTCAAACTGAACTGCCGTCAGCCATGGACGGCCATCGCGCCCCCGCCTGCGTCGCAACCACCCAAGGGGAGATTCCGCCGCATTAACAAGAATATGCTGTTTCCCATCGGCGGTCATCCGCACCGCTTTTTGCACATCCAGATGCTGATGGCGATAAGCATCAACCGGTCTATCAGGCGACTCCTGCCGTTCTTGCACATCCCTTTTCTGCGTGGCCGCGCGCTGGCGTTTCAAATAAGCTATCCCCCTTTCGGTGATGCGGACCCGGCCCTGCTGAAGATCGATATGATCAAGGCGATGCAGCCGTGTTAGAAGCGACAGCGGCACTGAATGACGGCCCATTATAAGGCTGCCATCGGCGGCTTGGCGATACTCACCACCGGCTTCCAGCAACCCCAGAATTTTTTTGGCAAAACTTGAAAGGCTGTCTTTCGACCGCCCCCCAATAGGAACAGACGCGCCCTTATGGGTGCCCCCGGATGTTCCCTTTAGGCGCGAATCGGTGGCAGTTTCGGATTGTTGATGCGGCATGATGATACTCCTTATTTTGAACCAATATGGTACTATCATAATGTGCCGTTCCGGTAAATACTGTTTGCGCAATTCTCTATATCGGTTATATGCTGGTCATTATTCGCAGCGACAACCAAGCGGAGTTCGCCATGATGCACGCGCGCCTGAGAGAGATCCGAAAGGCCAAGGGGCTAACGCTTCAGGATGTCGCCGACCGGATCAAACCCACCGGCACCACTGCCCAAACCATCGGGCGTCTGGAAACCGGCGTGCGAACCCTCACCATCGATTGGATCGATAAAATCTCGCAGGCGCTCGAGGTTGATCCCTCTGATCTTTTTGCCTTTTCCCAAACCGGAAATGTGGTGATTGATGGCACCGTCACCGCATCGGGCAGCGTGCTGGATCGCGAAGAAGGGCTTTTGCCCCTGCGCCCCACCACCCGCGATCCCATCGCCGTGCGCTTCACCGATAATATGGGGCAATATCGCGCGGGCGATGTGGTGGTCTGCGAACGGCTGACAGAAGAAACCATGCATCGGGCGGCGGGCTGCGATTGTCTGGTGAAAGATGCCAGCGGCCGCCGTCATTTCGGCAAGGTATTCCCCACCCGCGAACGCGATGTCATCATGCTCGCCCCCCTGTCGGCCAGTGGCAGCATCAAAACCAGCCTGAAAATCACCATGCTGGCCCCGGCGGTGGCTTTGATGCGTGCGCTGTCTCATTGATCACACGGCATCGCCCCCACTCTCCCCCTCGCGCTTCTCACCCGCCAATGCCGGTGGGCCAAATCGCTGCCTGCGTTGACATCTGATCCGCACACGCAAACACTCATCAAAATCCACAGGTTCGCAGGGAATAGACCAATGCTCAAACACCGCGAGATTTACAGCTCCGATCATGAAATGTTTCGCGATAGCGTGCGCACATTCTTTGCCCGCGAACTGCACCCCCATAAAGAACGCTGGAACAAGCAAGGCATCATCGACCGCGATTTCTGGACCAAGGCCGGGGCGGCAGGCCTGCTCTGCCCCTCAATGCCCGAAGACTATGGCGGGGCCGGGGGGGATTTCCGCTTCAATGCCATTGTCGATGAAGAATTGGGCTATGGCGGGGCGGCGGCGGGCTTTTCAGTTCATTCCGATATCTGCGCGCCTTATATCCTGCATTATGGATCAGATGATCTGAAACGCACATGGCTCCCCAAAATGGCCAGCGGAGATGCCATCGCCGCCATCGCCATGACCGAACCGGGCACCGGATCCGATCTTCAGGGCATCAAAACCACAGCCATCCGGGATGGCAATCATTATATCCTCAATGGCCAGAAAACCTTTATTTCCAATGGCCAG
Organism: Iodidimonas sp. MBR-22; assembly: GCF_029946565.1. Lineage (NCBI taxonomy): Bacteria > Pseudomonadati > Pseudomonadota > Alphaproteobacteria > Iodidimonadales > Iodidimonadaceae > Iodidimonas > Iodidimonas sp. MBR-22. Next base: position 17,527 of record NZ_JARKVQ010000024.1, on the reverse strand, counting down.
CTTGCAGATATCATTCTGGTGGTGGCCAAAACCAGTGCCGATGAAGGGGCCAAGGGCATCAGCCTCATTCTGGTGGAAGCGGATCGCGCCGGATTTTCCCGGGGGCGCAATCTGGAGAAAATGGGCCAAAAGGCTTCCGATACATCAGAATTGTTTTTTGATGATGTGCGGGTGCCGATCACCAATTGCCTGGGCGAAGAAGGCATGGGCTTTGTCTATCTGATGCAGGAACTGCCCCAGGAACGGCTGGTGATTGCCGTGGCCGCCGCTGCGGCCGCCCAGCATGCCTTTGATATTACCGTTGATTATGTAAAAGGCCGCAAAGCCTTCGGGCGCACGGTCGCCAGTTTTCAAAATACCCGCTTCAAGCTGGCGGAAATGAAAACCGAAATCGAGGTGGGCTGGGCCTTTGTGGATCAATGCATCCACCGCCATCTGGAAGGCAAGCTGGATGCCCAGGGCGGCGCCATGGCCAAATTATGGCTGTCGGAAATGCAGGGCCGGGTGGTTGATCAATGTCTGCAGCTGCATGGCGGCTATGGCTATATGATGGAATATGAAATCGCCCGCCATTATGTGGATGCCCGGGTCCAGCGCATCTATGGCGGCACATCGGAAATCATGAAGGAACTGATCTCACGCTTCATCTAAGGTCAGGACCTCTTAGGGTCAGGACCCATTAACCCCTGATGACCGAGATCAATTCATCCAGCGCTTTAAGCAAATCGCCCGACCGATGACGCAAACGATCACTTTCGTCATGAACCAGATCGCCCGCACCTTTGGCCGCACGACCAGCTTCATTGATCGATTGAACGGATACAATCATGGATTGGTTGCGCGAAGCCACCTCGCTCACATTGCGGGCAATCTCATCACTCGATGCTGTTTGCTCTTCCACCGCGGCGCTTACCGAAATGGTCAGTTGGCTGACCTCGGCAATCAATTCCGCCACATGCTCCATGCGGTCTACCGCTCTTTTTGAAACATCCTGCATCGATTCCAAGCGGCTCGAAATCTCCCCCGCCGCCTTGGCACTTTGGGTCGCCAGATTTTTAACTTCGCTGGCAACCACAGCAAAGCCCCGCCCCGCTTCCCCCGCACGGGCGGCTTCGGTGGTTGCATTCAAAGCCAATAAATTTGTCTGATCCGCAATGACCTTGATCAGATCCAAAGTCTGCCCCACATCGCCAACAGCATCAGCCAATTGCCCCACAGCGCCACTGGCTTCACGGGTTGCCGCATCCGCCAGCGATGATTTCTGATGGGTATTATTGGCCTGCTGCGCCACATCTTGAATGGATGCCGACATCTGCTCTGCCGCACTGGAAACTGTTTGCAAATTGCCCTGATTGCGCTCGATCTCAAGCGCTACCCGCTCCCCTTGCACTGAAACATCTTCCGCCCGGGTCGCTGTCTGGGTTGCCGCCTGATCCACCGCCTCGGCAATATTCCCCACATCGCCAATCACGCCGCGCAAAACCGTCTCGCAGGTTTCTGCGGTTTTTCCGATGCGCTCTTGGGCCGTGCAGGCTTCATGCACATCGATCAAAGAACCAGATACACGCAAAGGCACACCCCGGGCATCCCGGCGCGCCTTACCCGTCGCCCGAAACCAACGATAATCGCCCGAGCGCAATTGCAGGCGATAGACCACATCATAGCTGGTCTGGCCGCTATAATCATTGAGATGCGCCGCAAAAGCATCGGCTGTGGCCTGATAATCATCAGGATGCAGCTTATCACTCCAGGAATTGACCTGATCAGGAAAATCCGATTGATCCCGATAGCCCACCAAACGCCTGAATTCATTCGACCAGCGCCAGTGGCTTTGCGCGTGAAAAGGATCGCCTTCATGCAAAACCGCATCCCATAAGCCAATGCCGGAATGATTCTCAAAAAGCTCCAATCGTTCTTGCATATCCCGGGCGTTTTCTGCGGTCGCCACGCTTTCCGTATAAAGGGCCTGCAAACGATCCAGAAGCCGGGCCTGCGAGCCAGCAAAGCGATTGATCGGCTGGGCACCATCCAACATCATGTCCAGCGCTTTGATGAAAGCATCGGCATCGCCTGTGCCATCCACAGCACTTGCTGATGACCAGAGTTTACCGATCATTCTTGCTCTCCTGCCCAATAAATAACAATTATAGATTGTTTAAAATCTGTATATGTACCTGAACCCTGCCACAGGGTGTTATATGATCATATTATTGCATTGATATGTCGATCAACTTTAAAGTGAAATTTATCTGTATTTTCAACAAAAATATCAGTGCTATGCTGAACGGCTATGGCGTTCTGCGCCGGGTTTGGATCGGGCATCAAGGCAAAAGGCAATATTGCGAATAAAATTCCGACCCATCTCTGTTGCCTCAATGCATCGACCCGCAATTGTCACAAGACCATCGCGCTCAAGGGGCGCAAGACGAGGCATCGCGTCATCAAGGCTGTCCTCGGTCACATCATGATCCCGGCAAAGGACGTCAAGATCGACCGTAAAATTACACATCAATCTTTGGATGGCAGCAGCACGCAGCTTGTCCTGTGGGGTTAAACGCACACCACGGGCAACAGGCAATTGTCCATCGCGCAGGGCGCGCCGCCATGCCCCCACATCGCTGGCATTCTGCACATAACCATCAGCAAATGCGCTGATGGCCGATGCCCCAAAACCAAGCAATATATCGGCCGGATCGTCGCTATAGCCTTGAAAATTACGCTGCAACCGTCCGCTCGCAGCGGCACAAGACAGCGCATCATCAGCCTTTGCATAATGATCGAACCCGATCCGGCAATAGCCGGCAGCAACCAATTCTTCATCAATGGCCTGCCGAAGCATAAGACGATCCGCAATACCGGGCAGGCGGCTTTCATCAATGGCCCGCTGATGCTTTTTGAACCACGGAACATGCGCATAGCCAAACACCGCAATCCGATCCGGATCAAAGGCAATCGCCTGCCGGGCAGAGGCCGAAACCGTGCCGACCGTCTGCCCCGGCAGGCCATAGATCAGGTCAAAGCTCAACCGATCGATGCCAACCTTCAAAAGTCGCTGGATCGCCGCCTCGACGGCGCTCAAGGGCTGCACCCGTTTGATGAGCCTTTGCACTTCGGGGTCGAAATCCTGAATACCAAGGCTGGCCCGGCCCACCCCGGCATCGGCCAAAGCCTCTGCCCTTTCGTCATCCAGGGTTCTGGGATCGATCTCAACCGCGAACTCAGCATCGCGACGAAAGGAAAAACGACGACGCAGATGCGAGGCGAGCAGACGGAAATCATCGGCAGACAGATAGGTGGGGGTGCCGCCGCCAAAATGACAATGCACAACACCATCATGATGCGCGATCCGGCCCGCCACCTGATCGATTTCCTCCATCAGCCGCGCAAGATAGGCTTCGGCTCGCACATAGCTATTGGGGACCGAGGTATGACACCCGCAATACCAGCACAAGGATTGGCAAAAGGGAATGTGTATATAAAGCGATAAGGTCTCATCCGGCGCAATGGCCGCAAGCCAGCGCTCAGCATCCTTAGCCCCCACCCCGTCATGAAATTCGGCTGCGGTGGGATAACTTGTATAGCGCGGCGTCGTCGCAGCGGCATAGGTCTGTGCAATCATCTTATCCATGCACACAGATTATCACCGAACCAAACAGCCTATTTGATCCAGATCAACAGCCGAGGATCAGCTTTAGGGTCATGACCCTAAACCCCTTCGGCGATGCGCGGCTTTAAAACATCATAAGCCACGCGCACCTGATGAAACATCACCGCGGCCTCCTTGTCTCCGGGATTGCGATCGGGGTGATATTGCTTGGCAAGGCTTCTGAAACGGGATTTGATCTCATCGCCCGTGGCCACCGGCTCCAGATCCAGCACATCGAAAGCATCGCGCTCGGCTCGGGTCAGGCCATCGGCATCGGGGGTCCCACCCCAGCTGAAGGCCTGGCTCTGGCGATAGCCGGTGGCGCCGCCCTGCTCTTGTTCGCGGCGCATATAATCCTGCATGGCTTCATCGCTCATCCCGGCAAAGAAATTCCAGTTGCGATTATAATCGGCGGCATGGCGCTCGCAAAAATACCAGCGATCATTGGTCCGGGTGGATTTCGGTGCCGGATGCTCGCCCGCCTCATTGCAGCCATGAAAATCACACATGCGCACATGCACGGCATCGCTATCGCGGCCATAGCCCCCCCAGCGTGGAAAGCCAAAATCTGCACCTGTGCGTTTGCGTCTCATCTCGTTCCTTCATCTCTGGTGCGGTATGATCATGTGGCGCCGGGATCGCCCCGGGCCCCTTCCTTATCATCATTCTCAAAAGCGATCCATATCCGGCAACCCTGCGGATGCCATCAGTTTTTTCAAACGCTGAACCGCTTCCAATCGTTCCGATCCTTTGGGAATTTTTGTCAAAGGAAGGAGGAAATCCTTTTCCGCCATATAGCGCCGGGCTTCCGCTTCCGCCAGGGCCCGGGCCTCGCCATGCGTGAAATAGCCGTCCGCCAGCATCCGCAAAATCCGCTGTGCCTTATCAAAAGACGGACCTTCCGATTTCGCCAAGCGGTCGAAAATTTTGCTGTTTTCCAAAAGCTTCAAGCAATAAACATCGAGCCTTTCGGTCAGCTTGTTTTTAGGCAGATCCTGAAGATGTGAGACGATCAAGCGTTTTTGCAAGCGGGTGAGCAGGCGCATCCGCCCGGCATAGCCGGTGCCAAGCGGCGTGAGCCAGAATTCCTCATTCGGCGCATCACTCAAAAGCGGCATCATATAATTGGCAATCATCCGCTTGTTGCTGCTGCCAATGCAAAAACGCTCCAGATCAATCAGCTTTTGCAGTTTATCGGCAGGGTTGTGGCCTGTGGCGATATATTCGCCCAGAGTTTGCGGATTCAAAAGCCTCCGGGTCCGGCCTTCCAGCAATTCATCCAGGGGCTTATCAGACAATTCGGCATCGATACCATCTCCGATCCCATCGCCCAGCCGCCACAGCGCGCAGAATTCATCTTGCAGATCACCCTTGGTCAGGCGATGGCCAACGGTCAACTCATGGCGGATATGACTGATCAGCATTGTCCGACATGCCGGGAGCACATTGGCCGCCAGAAAGCCGTTGAGCATGGCGGTCATGGGGCTTTGCCCCTCTTCCGGCAAGTGGCCACGGCTCAAGGCCGCCAGTTTTTCAAGAAAATCGGTGGCGTCTTCATCGGGAAAAAGCGCGCGCATCAAGCGGCGGTGCATCAATTGTTCCGACAAGAACGCATCAATCGTCCGCATCACCCATTCCGGGTGATCCAAACGGATCAGGGCGATCAGCCGATCGACTTTAGCCACACCCCCTTTATGAGATTGCAGATCGGCCGCCAGTACACAAGACAGCAGAAACCGGCGGTTTTCCCGATCTTCCAGAAGCTGCACCGCATCCGCAAGGCGTTTGTCGGCCAAAGATGGCAAGCCCCCGGCGTGGCAGCGCTGCACATGGGCAGCGGCCTTATCGATCACGGCAAAATTGGCGCGAATCCGCTCGGCCACCGGCTCGCCACTTTTACGGACCTGCGCCACCGACAGATTCTGCACCGCTTTCAAAAGATGGGTGCCGGTATTTTGCAGCCTCGTATAAAGTGCTGGATCATGCAGCAATTCCAAGGGCGTGGCATCCCAGCCATCCAGCACAGTGGCCAGCAGACGAGCGATCAAACGACGACTTTCCGATGAATATAATTCTTCGGGCTTGCGGCAGAAAACCGCCAATTCATCATCATCATATTTCGAAGGCTTGACCTTGCGCCCCAGAAATAAAAGCTCCAGCGAATTGAAATCGCCGCTGTCTTCTTCATAACGCTCACGTAAAACCCGCACGGCCCGATAGGTGCCAGCACGATAAATTTTTTCCGCTTGTTCCTTGGCTTCGCTTTGATCATCAAAAATACCAAGAACAGACCAGCTTGCGCCATTCTGTCCATGCAATTCATAATGGACTGATTTTGATTTTACTTTTTGTCGCATATTCATTCTCTAACGCGACCCACTGCGCCAGCGCTCTATCACAGAATGCACGAAATGAATATCCTGTTCTCTGCCCGCCCAATTTTGAGAAAAGGCCGGATCAGCACTCGATGGTCGCAAATCTTCTTCCAGATAATCAAGGCGCACCCGCATCGGCACCGCCACCCCTTCGCCGCTCAGCACACATTCGCGATTGCGCAAGGATGATATGGCAGCCAGAAATGACAAGCTCCCCTCGGGCAAAGCGCTGGCCACAAAGGCGGCATCGCGCTCATTATTCATGCGCATTGATAAAATCGTCCCACATTGTGACAAAACAGATTCCGAAATATCAGAAGGCCTTTGCGACACCAGCCCCAAAGAAACGCCATATTTGCGGCCTTCCTTGGCAATCCGCTCGATCACCCGTCGGGCGGAATCAAAGCCGGGATTACGCTCCCGGGGCACATAGCGATGGGCTTCCTCGCACACCAGCAAAAGCGGGCTGGCTTCCTCCCCCTTGCGCGACCAAAGCGCAAAATCAAACACCATACGGCAGAGCAAAGACACCACCACATCAACGATATCCGATGGCACGCCCGAAAGATCGAGGGTGGATACCGGACGCCCCTGCACAGGCATCCGCAAAAGCCGGGCCATGATATCGGGAAAGCTGTCATTGATCAGCATTCCGGAAAACATGAAGCCATAGCGCTCATCGGTCCGCAATTCTTCGATCTTGTGCTTCAGGCGCAAAAAGGGCAGCAGGGTTTCGGGCTTTTCCAGCCGCCCCATCTGGGCATCCAGATCCCCCAAAAGATCGGTCATTTTATAGGGAACCGGCGTATCCACGGTGATCCGCGCCGCCGATGCGCGGGCGCTTTTCTTTCTGGCAGCCAGCAAAGACCGTTTTAAAATATCCGCTTCCACCTCACGGCCTTGTTCCCGCTGACCGATGAACACTTCGATATGTTCGGCAAAATTCATCAGCCAATAAGGCAGCGACAGGCTGGTAGGATCATAATGCACGCCAATATCTTGGAAAGCGGCGGCATATTCATTATGGGGATCAAGGATCAGAATATGGGCATTGGGGAGTTGCTCCACCAGCCGATGCATGATGAGGGCCAAAGCACTTGATTTTCCGGTCCCGGTGCTGCCCAGAACGGCAAAATGCTTCGATAAAAGCTGATCGGGATCGATCATCGCCGGAACCGTACCGGGATAGATCGTTCCCACCCGCAGCAACGATTGGCTATCGGGCGCAAAAAGCGCTGTCAGTTCATCATTCCCAACCCTGAAAACCGCATGGCCGGGCAACGGATAATCGGTCACCCCGCGGCTGATCCTTTTGCTATGATTGTCCGTCTCACCAATAAAATCGGCCAGGGCAAAGGTTTCATCGCCCGCAATTTGCAAAGCATGAACCGCGCCATAAACCGTCGATCCCGCCCCGGCGGGCATCTTGATGAAGGCCCCGATGCCGGTAAACCCTTCAGGCGGCGGAGACGCCAGCCGCAGCTTTACCGATGATCCGCTCACCTCATAAACCCGTCCCAAAAGCCCATCGGGATGATGCTCCGCCGATGAGGGGCATGATGGGGTCCTTGCAGGATCGGGGTCGTCATATGAATCCATGGATCATCCAAGCCAAAAAGCCGTGAAAAGCGCGCAAAATATCACAAGAGCAGGAACAGAACCTTATACAAACAAGCTTAAGATTGTCTTGCAAAAGGCCGCAAATACCCCGCAAAAAGCCGGATCAAGCCCCCAAAAGCCCTTGGCTTTGCAACCATTCGTGGCTTTCTTTAAGGGATTTTTCATAAGGCACGATTTGATAATCCAAAACCCGCGCCGCACGATCCGACAGGGCCTGTTCATCATGGCACACGAAATAAGCGGCTTCCGGGGTGATATCAGGCTCTTTCCCGCTGACCCGCGACCGCAGATCATGGCCATGCGCCACCATTTTCAAAAGCGCCGCCGGAATGGCCCGCCGGGGCTGTGGCTTATCGAGCAGGCGGGCGATCTCCCGCGCTAAGTCAAGAAAAGTGGCATGGGGCCCGCCCAGAATATAATTCTCGCCCCGCCCGCCCTTTTCCACGGCAGCGATCATCGCCCGGGCCACGGCACCAGCATGGGCAAAAGATCCCGCCCCCGGCGGCACACCGGGCAGGGTTCCGGAATGGATCAGCAAAAAAAGCCGGGCCCAATTATTGGTATCATAGCGCCCCAATATATGGGCCGGATTAACGATCACCGCATCCAGCCCATCGGCCACCGCAGCCCGCACGGCATCTTCGGCCAAAGCTTTGGATTTCACATAACCCACCCAGCTTTCACGGCCCTTTTGAGGCAGCGTTTCATCGATGGGGCGGGGATGATGGCCCCACACGGAAATGCTCGATACATGAATGAGGCGCGGCGGGCCGGCCTTGCCGCCATGATCCAGCGCACGCATGGCATGGATCACCGCCCGCGTGCCATCCAGATTCACCGCCATCTGCCGATCACGATGCGCGCGCCACGCACTGGTATCCGCCGCCACATGAAAAACCGCATCCAGCCCGTGAGGCGCACACTCCTTCATGGCCCGAGCCAAAGCATCGCCATCGCCCAGATCGGCCCGCACCGCCGTCACCCCATGATCGGCAAAAAAAGGCGGGGGCGCATCCCCGCGATACAGGGCGGCCACCTGCCAGCCCTCGTCCGCAAGCTGCTCCAGCAAGGTGCGGCCCAAAAAGCCTGTACCACCCGTGACAAAAGCATGTTTCATGGCCTGATCCCCTCGCCTCTCAACGATGATAAGGGGTGATAGGCAGGATGGAAAAATTGGAGAGCGGGAAAAGCGCCGCTGCGATCAATGGCCTGAAAGCTCGCCAAAGCCATGATGGGAAGACGACCCGCGATCATCCTGATCCGAACTGCCAGCGGCGCCAAAACCTCCACCATGATCAGAGCCACCATCCATGCCATAGGCACTGCGTCGGCGTTCAAGATCACCCTGCGCCTGATCAAGGGTTCGGGGCTTACGTTGCAGATAGGGGCTTGCCATCTTAGACCTTCATTATCCGCATGGTTTGGTGCGATTGTTTTGAAGGCCCCATCTTTGCCGCAAAAACTTAACAAATAATGTAAGCACCCTGAAATAATCTGCATAAGTCGTTGATATTCCTTAACCCTATTGCTGAATCGGGCGTTCCAGAAGGCGCAAATGTGCCAGATAGGGATCATAAATTGCCCCATAATTGATTTCTGCCACAAAACGAGACAAGCAAGCACCCTCCGCTTCTGGTGGCCCCAGATCACGCAAAAAACGACGCGCATCAAGACCAAGGCTGATCGCCTCAATAACAGGCCGGGGATTTGGCACCCACGCCCCCGCATCTTTCACCAGCGATAGCCGCCCCCGGGCCAAAGCCTGCCCCGATTTCGCCCCGTCATCCGTCCAGTTCTTCAGGCCATAGGCGGCCACCAGCCGCTTGGCATCCTGATCGGCATCCCGCACCAGAAGGGGCGGCACCGCCCCGGCATGGGCTTTTTTCCAGGCCTCCACTGCCGGGCCATCAGCTTCCACAAGAATGATCGCCTCCACCGCCATCGCCGGCTCTGGTTGATCGGCTAAAAAACCCATGGCCGCCAGCCTTTCCGCCATCAGGCGCGATGGCGCAGGATGGAAAAACGGCTCTATGCGCAGGCTCAGGCCATCCCCTTGGCCGATCATCTGGCGAAACATCGGCCCGAAAGATTGATTTTTGGGGGACTGATTTTTGAACGGCCAATCACCGGCCACGCCATAAAAGCCGCCAAGGCGACATTCCGGCAGGAAAAGAACACCATTGGAGGGGCCGAGGCGATTGACCCCGGCCATCAGCAAAGGACCAGCAAAAACACTGAGATAAAAACCCAAAGCCCCGATCAGCGCCCAGCTTTTCCCCGATAATCCGGCTATCCCTGCGATGATCTGGCTCATCATGGCTGATCCAGCCGATAGCGCGCCGCCACGATCCTGATCAGGCCCGCCAGCCAGATCAAAAGCGCCACCAGGGCCACAGTGACAAGGGCCAGCCAAATACCGCCCAAAAAGGGCGAGAGCCACAGATAAAACCGGCTCAAAACAAAAGCCGCGAGCATCACAAAGGCCCCCCATAAGCGATCAGGCCAATCGCGCAACAGCCCCAAAATCATCAGGCCAAAAAGCACGACCACGGCCACAAGCTGATAGATAAAGGCGATCTCGGCAGGCGACAAACCCAGGATTTGCGGTAAAAGGCTGCCGCCCGGTTGGGCGAGGCCGATCAAAGCCGCGCCCGCCAAACCCAGCCCGGCCAGCCGCCAGCCCGCAGCCATATCCCCCCATCGTCGCGCCAAAGGCCGCAGGCTGCCGATCCCCATCAACATCACCCCCAGCAGCACAAATACATCCAGCCGCTGGCCCAAGGCCGCCAAGGATCGCCCATCCGCCAGCGCCAGCATCGCCCCAAAAGCCCCCATGGCTGCGATCAATCCCACAGCGCCAAGGGCAATGGCACGATAGCGATGGCCCAAAGCCGCAGCATAGCCGCCAACCAGCATCATGATCCCAAAGCCCGGCGGCTGATTGAACAGGCGATGCACCAAAAGCCCCGATGCCCCCAACAGCAAAGCCGAAAGGCCCGCCAGAAAAGCGCTGAAATAAAGGCTGCCGCCCCGCTGATGCAAAAGTTCGGCCCCGGCGAAAAACAGCAAAGGACCAGCCGCCAAAAACCCCAATTGCGCCCCGATTGAAAGCCCGGGCCACAATCTATCCAGCGCCAAAAGCCACGCCCCGCATAAAACCACAAGCCCGGCGCTGGCCGCGATCCGCATCCCCCAATGCACCGGCATCCGGGCCGCATCGGCGGGCAGATCCTGCGAACGGCTCAGATCATCGAGCACATCATCATGATAATGGCGGATTTTCCTGGCTTCATCGGCAGTGATCGAAAGCAGCCCCAGATCCTGCAGGCGCTTTTGTTCTTCGCGATAACCGGCAATGGAATCGATCCGCCGGGCTGCCTTGTCGCGGGTCATGGCCATAGATTTTCAGCCTCGCTCAATCCAGAAGATCGTCATAATCCGCCTCGGTCCGGGTCAGGGCCGCTTTCGCCCCTTTCATCAGATCGGGCCCCATCAGCATCGCCGCATTCCATGTGGCGATATAATCCAGGCCATCGGCAAGGCTGTGATCGCGGGCATGGTTCAAAACCTGTTTCACCCCTGAAATCGCCAAAGGGCTTTTTTGCGCAATGCCCGCAGCCATGGCCCGCGCTTTTTCGATCACTGTGGCCTGATCATCGGCCATCGTACTGATAAAGCCCAAACGCAAAGCTTCATCGGCCAGCATGGCGCGACCGCTATAGGCCAGATCGCGCACAATGCCATGGGGCAGCAAATGGCCGATCCTTTGCAGGGTGCCCACATCGGCCACCATGCCGATATTGATTTCCTGCACGGTAAAGCGAACATCCGCACTCGCCAGCCGGATATCACAGGCTGTGACCAGATCCACCCCCGCCCCCAAACAGCCGCCATGAACCGCCGCAATCGAGGGCTTCCGGCAGCGATCAAGGCTGGTGAAACAATCCTGCATGGCGATGATCTTGCGCCGCAGCTTTTCGCGCAGGCGAGCAGGATCGGCCTCGGGCTGGCTATCCGCCGATGGCATCAGGGCCGCCAGCATCGCAAGATCGATCCCCGAACAAAAATGCCGCCCCATCCCCGATATGACGATCACCCGCACCTTGGGGTCTTCATCAAGCTGATCGATCATTTTGGGAAAATCGCGCCAGAAATCGGCGTTAAGGGCATTCGCCTTATCGGGCCGGGAAAGCCTTATATGGGCGATCCCCGCATCGATCTGAAGCTCCAGCATTTTTGGTTCCTTTTCCCTTATTTTGTGGCGCGTCTTATCAGGCCCCCAGGGGTGCCGTCATCGCCGCCAGCCATGGCCGGGTTTTGGCATCCACCAAAGGCGCCAGCGCCTGATGCACCCGATCATGATAGCCATCGAGCCAGGCCCGCTCATCCGCATCGAGCAAATCGATTTTCACCAGCCGGCGATCAATGGGGGCAAGGGTCAGGGTTTCAAACCGCAAAAACGGACGCTCTGCCCCATTCTCATCGGCCACCACATGCACCAGATTTTCAATGCGGATGCCATAGCCGCCATCCTTGTAATAGCCCGGCTCGTTCGACAAAATCATGCCGGGTTGCAGGGCAATCGCATTCGGCGCCTTGGAAATCCGCTGCGGGCCTTCATGCACGGCCAGATAGCTGCCCACACCATGGCCAGTGCCATGATCATAATCCAGCCCCGCATCCCACAGGGGCTTTCGGGCAATGGCATCAAGCTGCGCACCGGTGGTGCCTTTGGGAAAGCGGGCGCAGGCCAAAGCGATATGGCCCTTCAAAACCCGGGTGAAACGGTCGCGCTCCTCATCCCCCACCGTGCCGATGGGAACGGTGCGGGTGATATCGGTGGTGCCATCAGGATATTGGCCGCCACTATCCACCAGATAAAGCTCACCAGTTTTAAGCGGGCGGCTGCTTTCTGGGCTTACCCGATAATGGCAGATCGCCCCATTGGGCCCCGCGCCTGAAATCGTATCGAAGCTGGTATCGCGAAAGCCTTCATTTTTCTGGCGAAAAGACAGCAGCTTTTCCACACAGCCAATTTCGGTCAGCCCGCCTTTGGGGGCTTCTTCATCCAGCCAATGCAAAAAATTGGTCACTGCCGCCCCATCGCGCAGATGCGCCGCCACCGAGCCGCCGATTTCCGCTGCATTCTTGCAGGCCTTGGGCAGGGCGCAGGGATCAGCGGCGCGGATGATATCCGCCCCACCCGCCTTCAGGGCTTCAAAAACCGCCGCATTGGCGGTTGCCGGATCGGCCAGCACCGCCCGACCCCCCGCGCCCAATTCACCCAGCGATCCATAAAAGCTGTCATAAGGCTTGATCGACACTTCATTGCCCAGATGCACCCGCACATCATTATCAAGCTTTCCTTCATCGATATAAAGGTCAGCCTGACCATTTTGATGAAGAAGCGCATAAGACAGCGCCACCGGCGTATGATCCACATCATTACCCCGCACATTGAACAGCCAGGCAATCGAATCAAGAGCCGTGAGCACGGCCGCATCCGCCCCCTTGTCGGCCAGAACCGCGGCCAGCCTTGCCCGTTTTTGTGCCGCACTTTCCCCGGCAAGGGCCGTCTCATGGGGGCGCAGGGGATGAGGTGGCGGCGCGGGCTGATCGCTCCACACGCTATCAATGGGATTATCGCTCAGCGCCACCAGTTCGGCGCGTTTACGGCTCAAAAGCTGCCGGGCTTCTTCAACCCATCCGGGCGTATGCAGGCGCGGATCATAGCCGATCCGATCCCCTGCCTTCAGCCGGGGGGCCAGCCAATCCAGCGCACTGCCCCCATCCAGATGCACCCGTTCAAACAAATCGCCATCCACCTGATCGCGCACCTGAATAACATAGCGCCCATCCACAAACACCGCCGCCTTATCCGCCAGAATGATGGCACTGCCCGCCGATCCCTTGAAGCCGCTGATCCACATCAGCCTTTGGGCATAATCGGCGACATATTCACTGCCATGTTCATCCGTAAGCGGCACCACGAACCCGGCCAGCCCGCGGCGGGCCAATTCGGCACGCAAATCGGCCAAGCGTTGAGCATGAGGATGCGACATGAAAGACTCCTTTGGCAAAACTGAAGATCATCATCCGCACCCGCAGCGGCCGGGTGCGCTTTCCTTCATTGATGGCATTGCCGGGGCTTTGGCGCAAGCCGTGCGGCGTTGCGCCCCTTTCCTTTGGGGGCGGAACATGATTTTCTGTCGCCAATCTGTGCTTTCAAGACAGAATGCACCCCTCTCACGCGCCTCACGTCAAAAGGACATCGCCCTCCATGCCCCAAAACGGTTCCGATCAGCCCACGGCCTCGCCGCCCGCTTTGCCAGCCCCGCCCCGCGCCGAAAAACGGCCCCATGTGATCTGCCATCATGGCATCGAAATCCATGATGATTATGCCTGGCTCCGCGATCCGGCCTATCCCACCGTCGATGACCCTGAAATTCTTGGCTATTTGCGGGCGGAAAACGAATATTACGATTCCGTAATGGATCCCCTGAAAAGCCGGACCGAGGCCATTTTCAAGGAACTGAAGGGCCGCATCAGCGAAGAGGATGAAAGCGTTCCCGTAAAAGATGGCGATTGGCTTTATCAATGGCGCTTTGAAGCAGGCAGCCAATATCGCCGCTGGTATCGCAAAGCGGCTGATCCGGCATCCACCCAAAAGGACTGGCAGTGCATTCTGGATGAACCGGCTTTGGCTGCGGGCCATGATTATTTCCGCTTGGGCGGCTTTATGGTCAGCCCGGATGGATCAAAGCTTGCCTATGCCATCGACCGCGATGGCTCGGAACGCTTTCAGCTTGTGATCCGGGATATTGACAGCGGCAGCGATCTGCCTGATCGGATTGATAACACCATCGGCGCGCCGGTCTGGTCGGCAGATAGCCGCCATCTGCTCTATCGTCTGGTCAATGAAAATTGGCGGCCTTTTTGTGTAAAGGCTCATCTTGTGGGCGATGACCCCGCACAGGATCGCGTCCTTTATGAGGAAAGCGACGGGGGCTTTTTCGTGCATCTGGATAAAACCCAATCCCGGCAATGGATCGTCATCTCATCGGGCAGCCATGAAACGAGCGAAGTGCGGCTTTTGCCTGCCGATGATATCAGCGCAAAGCCAAGGCTGGTGGCCGCCCGCGAAACCGGCCATGAATATGAACTGGATCATGGCGGCGGGCGCTTTTTCATCCGGTCCAATAAAGATGCCCCCAATTTCCGCATATTCAGCGCCGGGATCGATGATCTCACCCCCAAAGGCTGGCAGGAAATCCTGCCCGCCCATGATCGGGATTATTATCGCGGGCTGGTGGCTTTTGGCTCTTTTCTGGCTATCGAACAGCGCCGCGATGGGCTCGATCAGATCCGCATCATCTCCCATGATGGCGGCCATGATCATTTCATCGATTTTCCTGAAACGCTTTATTGCGCCGATCTGGGGGCGAACGCCGAACCCGATCCGGATACCATCCGCATCAGCTATTCATCGATGATCACCCCGGCCACGGTTTTTGATTATGCGCTTGAAACGCGCCAACTGATCAGCCGCAAGGTGCAAAGCCTGCCCAGCGGCTATGATCACACCGATTATCAAACTGAAAGGCTGATGGCACCATCAAGGGATGGCAAGCTGATCCCGATTTCCATCGTGTATAAAAAGGGCTTTCGCGAAATCGCCCCCGGCCCTGTGCATCTTTATGGCTATGGGGCCTATGGCATGGGGATGACGCCGTCTTTTTCCTCGGCCCGGCTTTCTTTGCTGGATCGCGGTTTTGCTTATGCCATTGCCCATATCCGGGGCGGCGATGAATTGGGCCGCCTGTGGTATGAGGGCGGCAAAATGCATCAGCGCCATCATGTTTTTGAGGATTTCATCGATGCCGCCCATTTTCTGATCAAAAAAGGCTATGCCAAAGCCGGGGGCATTTCGGCCTCGGGCGGCTCGGCGGGCGGCAAGCTGATGGGGGCCATCGCCAATCTGGAACCCGATCTGTGGCGGGCGATCATTGCCCATGTGCCCTTTGTGGATGTGCTCAATACCATGCTCGATGCCAGCCTGCCGCTCACCCCCATCGAATGGCCGGAATGGGGCAATCCCGCCATCGATGCCGAGGTTTTCCGCACCATCCAAAGCTATAGCCCCTATGATAATGTGAAAGCACAGGCCTATCCGCCGATGATGATCACCTGCGGGCTGAATGATCCCCGCGTGACTTATTGGGAGCCTGCAAAATGGGTGGCCCGCTTGCGCGCCCTCAAAACCGATGACCAGCCGCTGATCCTCAAAACCAATATGGGCGCGGGCCATGGCGGCAAATCGGGGCGTTATGATGCGCTTTATGAAATTGCCGAAGAATACAGCTTCATCCTGATGACGTTCGGGCTAAAGGCGTTTGATGAGGCGGATTGACGGCTCAATCCCCCGCCTTCAGCGGTGCATTATTCAGGATATGCCAGCAAAAAAGCGCCACCGATGAACGATAGGGCGCCCAGCCCGCCCCCATGGCCTCGGCTTCTTTTATGCTTGGGCGCTCATCCAGCCGCCGCAGGCGGCGCAGGCCTTCCCGCACTCCTAGATCATCGGCGGGCCAGATATCGGGTCGGCCCAAGGAAAACATCAGATACATCCGCGCCGACCAGATGCCAAAGCCCTTCAGCGCCGTAATCTCGGCCATCACCTTATCATCGGGCATCACGGCCAAAGCCGCAGGATCAAAAGCCCCATCATAAACCGCCTGCGCCAAACCCCGGCCATAAATCACCTTCGCCCCGGAAAGGCCAGCAGCGCGCAGGCTGGCTTCATCCGCTTTCAAAAACCCCGCAGGTGTCAGGCCATCGGGCATCAGGGCTTCAACCCGGGCCGCAATGGTGGCCGCCGCCTTCACCGATAGCTGCTGGCCGATCACAATCCGCAACAGAGCGGCAAACCCCCCGGGCGATCGGCGTTCCGGGGGATAGCCCCATTGCTGCACATGATCAGCCAGATCGGCATCGCCCCCGGCCAGATGATCCAGAGACCAGCGCAGATGAGACGCAGCAAGGCCAAAACCGCGTTCATTTTCAAATGATTGTTTAGACGTCATAGAAATTACGGCAATTTCTGGATGCAAAGAACACAATGAATCCCATTTTCAAACATATTTCAGACGCAAGTGACGTTTATACATCATCTCATAGCCAAGTTCAGATGGCTTTTTTGTAAACGAACATCTGAGCCAATGGCTAACGAATATTCTCGTGAAACTCTGACAACGGAGACGATCCATGACGAACTTCAAGTCACTCACGACCCTCGCTTTGGCAGCCGCTTTTGCTTTACCTGCCACCGCCCTCAGCGCCTATGCCGATCAATACACCGATAAAGCCGGCAAGCAAATGGAAGATGCCGCCACCACAGCGCAGGCCAATATCGAAGGCCGTGATGTTGTGAGCACGAAGGGCGAAGCCATTGGCTCGGTGGAAAA
The DNA here is from genome assembly GCF_029946565.1 of Iodidimonas sp. MBR-22. Classification (NCBI taxonomy): domain Bacteria; kingdom Pseudomonadati; phylum Pseudomonadota; class Alphaproteobacteria; order Iodidimonadales; family Iodidimonadaceae; genus Iodidimonas; species Iodidimonas sp. MBR-22. Next base: position 422 of record NZ_JARKVQ010000024.1, on the reverse strand, counting down.
GCTGGTTGTTTCAAAAGATAATAACAAGCTTCATGCCGTGGTCTCGGTTGGCGGCTTTTTGGGCATTGGCGACAAGGATGTGGCCGTTCCCTATGAAAAGCTTCAAATCGGCGCCGAAAATGTCACCATCATGACGCAGGAAGCCGAAACCGACCTGCGCAATATGCCTGAATATGACGAAAGCAAATTCAGCAGCTACGACAAGAAGGGCCAAAAGGGCATCAAAGCCCCCAAGAATGAAGAGCTGGATCGCAAATACTGATCCAATCGGATCTGCCAAGCCTTAGAAACCCCCGCTCCGCGCGGGGGTTTTTTTATGTCGGGGCATTTCCATCCGGTCTATCCTTTGAGATGCCCCTAGATTTATAGACGCTTTGCTTGGTAACTATGGAACCAAGGAGAAGCACAGATGTCATCGCAAA
>NZ_JARKVQ010000023.1:0-27803 GCF_029946565.1 Iodidimonas sp. MBR-22 | reverse complement strand
TTTGCCAATTATCGTCCGCAGTTTTACTTCCGGACGACGGATGTGACGGGGACGGTGACCTTGCCTGAGGGCACGGAAATGGTGATGCCGGGTGATAATGTGACGATTGGTGTTGAATTGATTGCGCCGATTGCCATGGATGAAGGCCTGCGATTCGCGATCCGCGAAGGCGGCCGCACGGTGGGTGCCGGCGTTGTTGCGTCGATCGTCGCCTGATTGATCATCGCCTGAATTGAAGATAGATCCGCAGCGAATGCGGTTGAGAAAGACAAAATAATGGAAGCGCAAAATATACGCATCCGATTGAAGGCGTTCGATCACCGAATCCTGGATCAGGCTTCGGGGGAAATCGCGAACACCGCCAAGCGGACAGGCGCATTGGTTTTGGGGCCGATCCCCATGCCGACGCGAATCGAGAAGTTTACCGTTCTGCGCTCGCCGCACATCGATAAGAAGTCGCGCGAGCAGTTCGAGGTGCGGACCCACAAACGCCTCCTCGATATTATCGATCCCACGCCGCAGACGGTGGACGCACTCATGAAGCTGGATCTTTCGGCGGGTGTGGACGTCGAGATCAAGCTGCAGGGGTAAGCAGCAATGCGCACCGGATTGATAGCAAAAAAAATGGGCATGACCCGCATTTTCGATGACGCCGGACGCCACGTCCCCGTGACGGTTCTGCAGATCGAAGATTGCCAGGTTGTCTCGCAGCGCACCACCGATCGGGATGGCTACACAGCCGTTCAGCTTGGTGCGGGCAAAGCAAAAGTAAAGAATGTGTCTGCGCCGATGCGCGGGCATTTCGCCAAAGCCGAAGTCGAGCCTAAGATGCGTCTCGTCGAATTCCGCGTTTCGGATGATAATCTGATCGATGTGGGAGCCACTCTTTCTGTTGAGCATTTTGTGCCCGGTCAGAAAGTGGATGTGAGCGGGAACAGCAAGGGCAAGGGATTTGCCGGTGCCATGAAACGGCACAATTTCGGCGGTCTTCGCGCTTCGCATGGTGTGTCTATCTCGCATCGTAGTCATGGCTCGATTGGCCAGTGCCAGGACCCTGGGAAGGTTTTCAAGGGTAAGAAGATGGCCGGTCATATGGGCGATGAGCGGGTGACCACGCAAAATCTCGAAGTGGTGGATGTGCGCGCCGAAGAGGGCCTGATCCTCGTTCGTGGTGCCGTACCGGGTGCCAAGGGCTCGTGGATTCTCGTTTCGGATGCGGAAAAATTCCCGCTGCCCGAGAATGCGCCGCGCCCCGCCGCCATCAAGGCCGTTGCCAAAGCACAGGCCGCTCCAGCCACCGATGCGGCGCCGACGGCTGAGGCCGAACCGGCGTCTGCTGATCACGAGACGAAGGAATAGTGCAATGAAAGCCGACGTCTTGACTTTGGATGCCGAAAAAGCGGGCTCGATCGAGCTTGATGATGCGATTTTCGCATTGGAAGCCCGTGCTGACATCCTTCACCGTATCGTCAATTGGCAGCTTGCCAAGCGCCGGGCCGGCACCCATGCGGTTCAGTTCCGTTCGGATGTGACGGCCACCGGCAAAAAGGCCTATAATCAGAAAGGCTCCGGCAATGCCCGCCATGGCAATCGTCGCGCCAATCTGTTCCGTGGGGGTGGCCGCGCGTTCGGGCCGATTCCCCGGGATCATGGCTTTTCCCTGCCCAAAAAAGTGCGCAAGCTGGGTTTGAAAACCGCGCTCAGCGCCAAGCAGGCCGAGGGTCGTCTGGTGATCCTTGACACGCTGGCACTGGACGAGGCAAAGACCAAGAGCTTTCTGGAAAAGCTCAGCAAGCTTGGCCTTGCCAATGCGCTCTTCATTGACGGTTCCGAAATTGATGCGAATGTGCGGCGCGCTGCTGCCAACATTCCCAACATCGATGTGCTGCCCAGCCAGGGTGCCAATGTGTACGACATTCTTCGTCGCGACACGCTGGTCCTGACCAAAGCCGCCCTCGAAAAACTTGGCGAGAGGCTGAAATGACCGGCCACAAGCATTATGACGTGATCCTGCGTCCCGTGATCACCGAAAAGGCGACATTGGGTGCAGAATATAATCAGGTGACATTCATTGTTGCCCCCAGCGCCACCAAGCCCGAGATCAAGGCGGCCGTGGAAGCGCTGTTCGATGTCAAGGTGAAGAAGGTCAATACACTGGTTGCAAAGGGTAAAACCAAGCGCTTCCGGGGTATTCCCGGGCGTCGCCCTGATGTGAGAAAAGCGATGGTGACCCTTGTCGAGGGCCATAGCATCGATGTGACGACGGGGATCTGAACAAATGGCATTGAAACAATATAAGCCGGTGACCCCCAGCCAGCGCGGCCTCGTTCTGGTTGATCGCTCGCAGCTTCATAAAGGCGCGCCGGTCAAGAAATTGACCGAAGGTCTGAGCAAAAAGGGCGGCCGGAACAATAATGGCCGAATCACTGCGCGGCGTCGCGGTGGTGGTCACAAGCGGACCTATCGCATCATCGATTTCAAGCGTCGTAAATGGGATATGGAGGCTACTGTCGAGCGTTTGGAATATGATCCCAATCGGTCGGCCTTCATTGCCCTCATCACCTATGATGATGGCGAGCAGGCCTATATCATTGCGCCGCAGCGTTTGGCTGCGGGTGACAAGATCGTGGCCGGCAGCAAAACCGATGTAAAGCCCGGCAATGCCATGCCCTTGTCATCGGTTCCGGTTGGCACCATCGTTCATAATGTCGAGCTGAAAGCCGGTGCGGGTGGCAAGATCGCCCGAGCTGCCGGGACCTATGTGCAGCTCGTCGGTCGTGATCAGGGCTATGCCATTCTGCGCCTGACATCCGGTGAGCAACGCAAGGTGCGGGCCGAATGCATGGCAACAGTGGGTGCGGTTTCCAACCCCGACAAGCAGAATGAGACCCTGGCGAAAGCCGGTCGCAATCGCTGGCTTGGCAAGCGTCCGTCCGTGCGTGGTGTTGTGATGAACCCGGTGGATCATCCTCATGGTGGTGGTGAAGGCCGTACATCGGGAGGCCGTCATCCGGTCACCCCATGGGGCAAGCCGACCAAGGGTGCGAAAACACGGTCGAACAAGGCCACTGATAAGTACATCGTGCGGTCACGACATGACCGTAAGAAGAAACGGTAAGGGGGCCGATTGAAATGGCACGTTCTGTTTGGAAAGGCCCGTTTGTGGAACTTTCTCTGCTCAAAAAGGCAGAGGAAATGCAGGATGCCGGCAAGAAGCAGGTGATTAAAACCTGGTCGCGCCGGTCCACCATCATGCCGCAATTCGTTGGCCTCACCTTTAATGTTTATAACGGTCAGAAGTTCGTACCGGTTTACGTTACGGAAGAGATGGTTGGTCATAAGCTTGGTGAATTTGCGCCGACGCGGACCTATTATGGTCATGCGGCGGACAAGAAGGCGAAGAGGAAGTAATCGTGGGTAAGCAAGTCAATCCGCGCCGCGTTTCCGATAATGAGGCGCTGGCCGTGGGCAATATGCTCCGCGGTTCACCACAAAAGCTCAATCTGGTGGCGGAAACCATCCGAGGCTTACCGGTTGAAAAGGCGCTGGCATCCCTGCGCTTTAACCGCCGGGGCGCCGCCGAGCAGGTGCGCAAGGTTCTCGAATCGGCTGTGGCCAATGCCGAGAACAATCACAATCTCGATGTCGATCAGCTCGTGGTCGCCGAGGCAAGCGTGGGCAAATCGCTGGTCATGAAAAGATTTCGCGCCCGTGCCCGCGGTCGTGTCGGCAAGATTTTGAAGCCCTTCAGCCGGCTTCGGATCGTTGTCCGCGAAGTTGAGGAGAAATAAGGATGGGTCACAAGGTCAATCCGATCGGTCTGCGCCTTGGCGTCAACCGGACATGGGATTCGCGCTGGTATGCGGATCGCGGTGAATATGGCAAATTGCTGCATGAAGATCTGAAGATCCGTGAGTATATCAAGGATCGTCTGGCCCAGGCCGGGGTCAGCCGGGTGATTATCGAACGCCCCGCCAAAAAGCCCCGGGTCACGGTTTATTCCGCGCGTCCGGGTGTGATCATCGGCAAAAAGGGTGCAGATATCGATAAGCTCCGTCTTGAGCTTTGTGCACTGACGGGCCAGGAAACGACGCTGAACATCGTTGAAATCCGCAAGCCGGAAATCGATGCCACCCTGATTGCTGAAGGCATTGCCCAACAGCTCGAGCGCCGTGTGGCGTTCCGTCGCGCCATGAAGCGGGCGGTGCAATCGGCGATGCGTTTGGGCGCTTTGGGTATTCGCGTTAATGCGGGCGGTCGCCTTGGTGGTGCTGAAATCGCGCGGACCGAATGGTATCGTGAAGGGCGCGTGCCGCTTCACACCTTGCGGGCCGATATCGATTATGGCACAGCCCGGGCCAAGACGGCCTATGGCATCTGCGGGATCAAGGTCTGGGTGTTTAAGGGAGAAATCATGGAACATGATCCCTATGCTCAGGAAAAGCGCCATCAGGACACACAGACAGCGAATGCCGGTGGGCGTCGCTGATAACGACCAAGAGTTTGAGGGTAAAGCATCATGCTGCAGCCGAAGAGAACAAAATTCCGCAAAGCGCATAAGGGCCGTATCAAAGGCCTGGCAAAAGGCGGATCAAATCTGGATTTCGGCTCTTATGGGTTGAAAGCGACGCAGCCGGGGCGTATTACAGCGCGTCAGATCGAAGCTGCACGTCGGGCGATGACCCGGCATATCAAGCGTGCAGGCAAGGTTTGGATTCGCGTTTTCCCGGATGTGCCGGTTTCCAAGAAGCCGACCGAAGTGCGTATGGGTAAGGGGAAGGGGGCTCCTGAATTCTGGGCCGCCCGGATCAAGCCCGGCCGTATCATGTTCGAGCTTGAAGGGGTGCCAGAAGATTTGGCCCGCGGCGCGTTTGAACGGGCGGCTTCCAAGCTGCCGATCGGCACTAAATTCGTTATGCGTCAGCTTTAAGCCGACCATTGAGGAGACGTGAGCTATGAAAGCTGCGGACTATAGAGCAAAAACGGCTGACGAGCTCACCTCTGAGCTCGGCACGCTGAAAAAAGAACAGTTTAATCTGCGTTTCCAGGCGGCCGCGGGCCAGATGGAAAATACAGCGCGGATGCGCCAGGTGCGACGCGATATCGCCAGAATCAAAACGATTCTCGGCGAAAGCAGCGCAGCCTGAGCCATTTAGGTAGGTTGAGAAGGATCGGTCATGCCGAAACGCATATTGCTGGGCACTGTTGTTAGCGACCTGACAAACAAAACCGTTGTGGTTTCTGTCGAAAGGCGCTTTAAGCATGCCCTCTTGGGTAAGATCGTGCGCCGTACGAAAAAATATCAGGCGCATGATGAAAAGAACGAATGGAAATCGGGTGACCGGGTACGCATTGAAGAATGCCGTCCGATCTCCAAAAACAAATGCTGGCGCGTCATTGGCGGCGAGCATGTTGAAACGGTCTGATCGCCTTGGGCGTGATGACATCACTTTTGAAGGTTTGAATCCATGATCCAGATGCAAACGAACCTCGATGTTGCCGATAATTCCGGCGCCAAGAGGGTGCAGTGCATCAAAGTGCTGGGCGGTTCCAAGAAAAAGACCGCCGGCGTTGGTGACGTGATTGTGGTTTCCATTAAGGAAGCCATTCCACGGGGGCGTGTGAAGAAGGGTGACGTGCATCGTGCCGTCGTCGTTCGCACTGCCAAGGAAGTCCGTCGCGCCGACGGCTCCGCCATCCGCTTTGATCGCAATGCCGCCGTCCTGATCAACAAGCAGGGCGAACCGATCGGGACCCGTATTTTCGGCCCGGTCGTGCGCGAGCTGCGTGCCAGCAAGCATATGAAAATCATATCGCTTGCTCCGGAGGTGTTGTGATGGCTGCGAAATTGAGAAAAGGCGACAAGGTCGTCGTTCTTGCCGGGCGCGATAAAGGCAAACGGGGCGAGATCACGCAAGTGATCCCCACGGAAGGCCGTGCGGTTGTCCGGGGCGTCAATATGGTCACCAAGCACAAGAAACCCACCCAAACCGGGCCGGGCGGTATCGAGCAGATGGAAGCGCCGATTGCGCTTTCGAATCTGGCCATTGAAGATCCCAAGGATGGCAGCCCGACACGGGTTGGTTTCAAAATTCTCGACGGCGGCCGCAAGGTTCGTGTGGCGAAGAAGTCCGGGGAGACAATCGATGGCTGAGGCACAATCCTATACGCCACGCATGCGCGGTCGTTATGACGAGGTGCGCAAGCAGCTTCAGGAAAAATTCGGCTATAAAAATCCGCTTGAAGTGCCCCGGCTCGACAAGATCGTGATCAATGTGGGTGTTGGCGATGCGGTGGGTGATTCCAAGCGCATCAATAAGGTGGTTCAGGAAATCACCGCGATTTCCGGGCAAAAGCCGGTTGTCACCCATGCCAAGAAATCGATCGCCGGTTTCAAGCTGCGTGAAGGCATGCCGATTGGTGTGAAGGTGACCTTGCGTGCGCATCGCATGTATGAGTTTCTGGATCGTCTGGTAACGGTTGCCCTTCCGCGGGTGCGAGATTTCCGTGGGGTCAATCCCAAAAGCTTTGACGGCCGGGGCAATTTTGCCATGGGCCTGAAAGAGCAAATCGTGTTTCCCGAGATCAGCTATGACCAGGTTGATCACGTACGGGGAATGGACATTATCATCTGCACGACGGCCAAGACCGATGATGAAGCGCGTGAGCTTCTTCGTGGTTTTGACATGCCGTTCACGCAGATCTGAGCCGGGTGGGTAGAGCACATGGCTAAGAAGAGCGCCATTGAAAAGAACGAGCATCGCAAGACGCTTGTAAAGAAGTACGCCGCAAAGCGTGCACGGCTGAAGGCGATCTCCGAAGACCGGTCGCTGCCTGAGGAAGAGCGCTTCATCGCGCGTCTCCAACTGGCTGAGCTGCCGCGGAATTCGGCCCCAACGCGGGTGCGTAACCGCTGTGAGGTGACGGGTCGTCCCCGCGCCTATTATCGCAAGTTCAGAATTTCCCGCATCGCGCTTCGTGATCTGGCCTCGACCGGTCAGCTTCCCGGTGTCGTGAAGTCGAGTTGGTAAGGAGGGCACCCCATGTCTATGACAGATCCATTGGGTGATATGCTTACCCGCATCCGAAATGGGCTTCAGGCCCGCAAGGATGAGATTTTGGCCCCCGCTTCAAAGCAGCGTCAGCGCGTGCTGGATGTGCTGCAGCGCGAGGGTTTCATTCTCGGCTATGAACGGGCCGATCTGGACAATAACAAAGCCGAGTTACGGATTCGCCTCAAATATCATGAAGGTGATCCGGTGATCCGGTCGATCCAGCGTGTGTCAAAGCCCGGGCGTCGGATTTATTCCGGTGTGACAGAGCTTCCCCGCGTTGCGAATGGCCTGGGCATCTCGATCGTCTCCACCCCGAAGGGGGTTTTGTCTGATGCCGAAGCACGGGATCAGAATGTGGGCGGCGAAGTGATTTGCACGGTCTTCTAGGGCTGGCTCGAGGATAGGAAAGAAACATGTCGCGTATCGGAAAAAGACCGATCGAAGTTCCTTCCGGTGTCACGGTATCGCTTCAGGAAAGCGCCGTCTCCGTGAAGGGCCCGAAAGGTGAGCTGGCCGCCCCCCTCGTTTCCGAGGTGAGCGTCACGCTGGAAGACAATATGGTTTCAGTGAAGCCGAAGGATGACAGCAAGCGGGCTCGCTCCATGTGGGGGATGCAGCGCACTCTGGTCTCGAACCTGATTGAAGGGGTGAGCAAGGGCTTTGAGAAGAAGCTTGAAATCACCGGCGTGGGTTATCGTGCCCAGGTCAAGGGGTCGGCGCTCAATCTTCAGCTTGGTTACAGCCATGATATCGATTTTCCCATCCCTGAGGGTGTGAATATCGTAACGCCGGATCAGACGACTGTCGTCATTTCCGGCACCGACAAGCAAAAGGTCGGTCAGGTGGCTGCTGTCATTCGTTCTTATCGTAAGCCGGAACCCTATAAGGGCAAGGGTGTGCGCTATTCGGGCGAGTATATCTTCCGCAAGGAAGGCAAGAAGAAGTAACAGGTGCTCAAGATGGCTCAGAACAAAGATTTGTTTAAGCGGCGGGGATTGCGGACACGCGCTCAGCTGCGTAAGAAAAGCGGTGGCCGTCCGCGCCTGTCGGTGCATCGGTCGTCCAAGAATATTTATGCCCAGATCATCGATGATGCGAAGGGTGAAACGCTTGCTGCGGCCTCCACATTGGATGCCAGCCTGAAAAGCATTTCCGGGGGAAACCGGGATGCCGCTGAAAAGGTGGGCAAGCTGATTGCGGAGCGGGCCGTGAAGGCTGGTGTGACGCAGGTTGTTTTCGATCGTGGTGGCTTTATTTATCATGGGCGCGTCAAAGCCCTTGCTGATGCGGCCCGCGAAGGTGGTTTGGATTTCTGATCCGCCGCTTTGATACTGGATTTGAGAGGAATAGGCGATGGCACGCCCTGATCGGTTTGAGCGCGAAGACAGCGAGTTCGTTGAAAAACTCGTTCATATCAACCGTGTCGCCAAGGTGGTGAAAGGCGGCCGACGTTTCGGTTTCGCAGCCCTGGTGGTGGTTGGTGACGGCAAAGGCCGCGTTGGCTTTGGCCAAGGCAAGGCCCGGGAAGTCCCGGAAGCGATCCGTAAAGCGACGGAATCCGCAAAGAAATCGATGGTCCGCGTTCCCCTGCGGGAAGGCCGGACCCTGCATCATGACAGCTTCGGCCATCATGGGGCGGGTAAGGTGCTGATCAGATCAGCAACGCAAGGGACCGGCATCATTGCCGGCGGCCCGATGCGCGCTGTTTTTGAAAGCTTAGGGGTTCAGGATATCGTGGCCAAATCTACGGGCACATCCAATCCCTATAACATGGTGCGAGCCACCTTCGATGCCCTGAAAGAGCAGGTCAGCCCCCGGCAGATTGCGGCCAAGCGCGGCAAAAAGGTGGGTGAGATCGTCTCGCGGCGTGCGGCTGTCGAACATAGCGGCGGGGGTGAGGTTTCGCTTTCTGCCGGTAGCGCGGAGTAAGAGCAGATGGCAAAGGCTAAAACGGTCACGGTCACCCAGACCGGCAGCCCCATTCGCCGTAAAGAAGATCAGCGCGCAACGCTGGTCGGCCTGGGGTTGAACAAGCTGAATCGCACCCGTGAGCTGGAAGATACACCAGCGGTCCGGGGAATGATTGCAAAAGTGTCGCATCTGGTTCGTGTCGAGAATCAGTGAGGCTGTCACGAAAGCCGGGACAATGCCGGTGATAAGGGTACGTCATGCGTTTGAATGATTTGAGAGATAATACCGGTGCCCGCAAGGAACGGATGCGGGTCGGCCGGGGCATCGGATCGGGCAAGGGTAAAACCGCCGGTCGGGGTGTGAAGGGTGCGAAATCGCGCTCGGGCTATTCCGTGAAGGGCTTTGAAGGCGGCCAGATGCCGATCCATATGCGCCTGCCCAAGCGTGGGTTTACCATGCTGTTTGGCAAGGAATATGGCGTGGTCAATCTGGGTCGTTTGCAAAAGGCCATCGATGCCGGCAAGCTCGACCCCAAAGGCGCGCTTGATGAGGATGCCCTGGTTGCCGCCGGTGTTGCCCGCAAGGAAAAAGACGGCCTGCGCCTGCTCGCCAAGGGCACGCTGACCGCCAAGCTCACCCTCACGATCGCCGGCGCTTCAAAAGCGGCGGTGGAAGCGGTGGAAAAAGCGGGCGGATCGGTGACCTTGACCGGACCTGCCAGCAAAGCCAGCGCTTAAGTCTGATCATGCCGACGCCTCTTTAAGGGGCGTCCGCTTTTTTTTGAGTAGTCGGAGATCCTGATGGCATCGGCCGCTGAGCAACTTGCTGCCAATCTGAATTTCAAATCCTTTGCGAAGGCCGAGGAACTGAAAAAGCGCCTGTGGTTTACCTTGGGCGCGCTGATTGTTTATCGGCTTTTGACCTATGTGCCCCTGCCCGGGATCGATCCGATTTCGCTGTCGCAGTTCTTTCAGCGCACCCAGGGCGGCATGCTTGATATGTTCAACATGTTCTCGGGCGGTGCCTTGCAAAGAATGTCGATCGTTGCCCTCAATATCATGCCTTATATCTCGGCATCGATCATCATGCAGCTTCTGACCTCGATGTCGCCCTCGATGGCGGCCTTGAAAAAAGAAGGCGAAACCGGGCGCAAGAAGATCAATCAATATACCCGCTATGGAACCGTGGTCCTCACGGCGGTTCAGGGCTATGGCCTTGCCATGGCACTGGAGGCCCAGAATGTGGTGCTTGATCCCGGGATGTTTTTCCGCATCGCCACGGTGATCACGCTGGTGGGTGGCACCATGTTTCTGATGTGGCTGGGCGAGCAGATCACGGCGCGGGGTGTTGGCAATGGGATTTCCCTGATCATCTTTGCCGGAATTGTCGCTGAATTGCCCCGGGCGCTGGGTCAGGCTTTGTCTCTTGGGGAACAAGGGCTGTTGTCTCCCGCCGCCATCGTTTTGCTGCTTTTGGGGGTTGTGGGGCTGATTTATGGCATTGTTTTCATGGAACGCGCCCAGCGCCGGGTGACGGTACAATATCCCAAGCGCCAGATGGGCAACCGGATGTTTCAGGGCGATACCTCGCATCTGCCGATGAAGCTCAATACGGCGGGCGTTATTCCGCCGATTTTTGCCAGTTCGCTGCTGCTTTTGCCGATGACCATCGCGGGCTTTTCAGCCGAAGGCGGACCGGAATGGATGACCATGGTGACATCCCTTCTCGGCCATGGGCAGCCGCTTTATATCGCGCTTTATACGGCGGGGATCATTTTCTTTGCCTTTTTCTATACCGCGATCGTGTTTAATCCTGAAGAAACTGCGGATAATCTGAAAAAGCATGGCGGCTTTGTGCCCGGGATCCGGCCCGGCCAACGCACGGCGGAATATCTCGATCATGTGTTGACCCGCTTGACCGTGATTGGCTCGATTTATCTCGCCATCGTGTGTGTGATCCCGGAAATTCTGATTTCGCAATATTCGATTCCCTTTTATCTGGGTGGAACCAGCCTTTTGATCGTGGTCAGCGTGACCATGGATACCGTGGGGCAGATTCATTCGCATCTGATGGCGCACCAGTATGAAGGTCTGATCAAGAAGTCGAGATTGAAGGGGGGGCGTCGATGATCGTCATTCTTCTTGGGCCGCCGGGGGCGGGCAAGGGTACCCAGGCCCAGCGTTTGCAGGCGGATCATGGTTTAAAACAGCTCAGCACCGGCGATATGTTGCGGGCTGCGGTAAAAAATGAAACCAGAGTCGGGCGTTTGGCGAAAGAAGCCATGGATGCCGGCAAATTGGTGAGTGACGATCTCGTTGTGCAGATCATTGCTGATCGCATTCAGGAAGATGATTGCGCCACAGGCTTTTTGCTCGATGGGTTTCCCCGGACGGTGGCACAGGCCGAAGCTTTGGATGTGATGCTTTCAGACATCGGGCGTAAGCTCGATGCCGTGATCGAGGTGACGGTCCCTGATTCAATCCTTGTAGAGCGGGTCGCGGGGCGCTATGCCTGTGCGAAATGCGGTGCGGGCTATCATGATCGTTTCAAGAAACCGGCACAAGACGGCGTGTGCGATCAATGCGGCTCCACCGATTTCATCCGCAGGGATGACGATAATGCTGAAACCGTGCGCACACGGCTCGATGCCTATAAGAAGCAAACGGAACCTCTTCTCCCTTATTATCGGGCGAAAGGTGTTCTTTTGCAGGTCGATGGCGAACAATCGATCGATGCGGTTGCGCGGACAATAGACGAGGCTTTGGGGGTTTGAGGCTTTAAGCCTTTGCCAATTTGGCAAGGGAAAAAAGCCATCCACCGGAGTTTGTGGCTTTCACAGAATCGGAATGGTTGACTATGGCCATTCGATTCATATAATCGCGCGCTTCGGCGGGCGGATGATTCGAGACAACAGACCGTTTGAAAACGGTGACGAGGAGTTAGGTCGTGGCGCGTATTGCAGGCGTTAACATTCCAACGAACAAGCGGGTCGAGATTGCCTTGACCTATATTCACGGCATTGGTCGGACCAAGGCGCGTGATATCTGTGGCAAGCTTGGCTTTCCCATAGAACGCCGGGTTCATCAGCTGACGGACGCGGAAGTCATTCAGATTCGTGAACTGATCGATAGCGATTTCGTCGTTGAAGGCGATCTGCGTCGTGAAGTGGCCATGAATATCAAGCGGTTGATGGATCTTGCCACCTATCGTGGCCTGCGTCATCGCCGTGGCTTGCCGGTGCGTGGTCAGCGGACCCACACCAATGCGCGGACGCGCAAGGGCAAAGCCAAGCCGATTGCCGGCAAGAAGAAATAATACGGTTCCTGATCTGGCATATCTGCCGATCTTCAGGGGCTGCCCCGTATCGCTGAAGGACGAATTGAGACAATGGCGAAAGAACCAACACGGATTAAGCGTCGTGAGCGCAAGAACATCACCAGCGGTGTTGTTCATGTGAATGCGTCATTCAATAATACCATGATCAGCATCACGGATGCGCAGGGGAATGTTATTTCCTGGTCCAGTGCGGGCATGATGGGCTTTAAAGGGTCGCGGAAATCCACGCCCTATGCAGCTCAGGTTGCCGCCGAAGATGCCGGCAAGAAAGCCGCCGAGCATGGCATGAACATTGTTGAAGTGGAAGTGAAAGGCCCCGGTTCGGGTCGGGAATCGGCCCTGCGCGCCTTGCAGTCGATTGGTTTCACCATCACTGCGATCCGGGATGTAACCCCCATCCCACATAATGGATGCCGGCCACCGAAGCGTCGCCGCGTCTGAAGACTGATCATGCGGTTCGGCCTTGCCCTTCAGGGCGGATAAAGGGTGGAACCGCGACCGGCGCTTGGCGCCTTGTTATGGCCTTTTTGCAAGGGCGAGGATGTTAGCGTGATTCAGAAGAACTGGCATGAACTGATCAAGCCGAGTGCGCTCGAGATCACCCCCAGTGCGGACCCCAAACGCCGCGCCAAGGTTGTGGCCGAGCCGCTGGAGCGTGGCTTTGGTATGACCCTGGGCAATGCCCTTCGCCGGGTGTTGCTGTCGTCCTTGCAGGGCGGCGCTGTCACCAGCATCCAGGTCGAGGGGATTCTGCACGAATTCTCATCGATCCCGGGTGTTCGCGAGGATGTCACCGACATTGTCCTGAACGTCAAGCAGATGGCCATTCGGATGCAGGCCGAGCAGCCCAAGCGGCTGCATCTGACGGCCACCGGCCCCGGCGAAGTGCGCGCTGGCCAGATTTCTGAAGTGGCGGGCGTTGATATTCTCGACAAGGATCTGGTGATCTGCACCCTTGATGAAGGGGCGACTCTGAACATGGAATTCACGGTTGAATCCGGCAAGGGCTATGTGCCTGCCGATCGCAACCGTCCTGAAGATGCGCCCATCGGTCTGATCCCCATCGATGCCTTGTTCTCGCCGATCAAGCGCGTGGCTTATAAGGTTGAGAATACCCGCGAAGGGCAAATTCTCGATTATGATAAGCTGATCATGGAAATCGAAACCGATGGCACGGTCAGCCCCGAAGATGCGGTGGCCTTTGCCGCCCGGATCCTGCAAGACCAGTTGCAGCTTTTCATCAATTTTGAAGAGCCGCGTCAGGTTGAAGAGCGCCGGGAAGAAGAAGAGCCGCTGTTCAATCGTAACTATCTGCGCAAGGTGGATGAGCTTGAATTGTCGGTGCGGTCGGCGAATTGCCTGAAGAACGACAATATCGTCTATATCGGTGATCTGGTTCAGAAAACTGAAGCGGAAATGTTGAGAACCCCGAATTTTGGTCGCAAGTCCTTGAATGAAATCAAGGAAGTGTTGACACAGATGGGCCTGAAACTGGGCATGGAATTGCCCGGCTGGCCACCCGAAAATATTGAAGATCTGGCCAAAAAGCTGGAAAACGAATACTGATCTTGCCGCCATCGCGCCCGTGAGGGTCCGCCTGGCTGGTGTTCAAGGAGAGAGACAATGCGGCATCGCAACGCCGGACGTAAGCTTGGTCGGACCTCGTCCCACCGCCGTTCCCTGTTCATGAATATGTCACAAGCCCTTGTGAAGCATGAGCAGATCATCACCACTCTGCCCAAGGCGAAAGAGCTTCGCCCGGTGCTGGAAAAGCTGATCACCCTCGGTAAAAAGGGGGGGCTCGCCAATCGCCGCCGCGCCATTGCGCAGTTGCAAAGCGAAGGTCTGGTCGAGAAAATCTTTTCCGAACTGGCCACCCGCTATGCGGATCGCCCCGGCGGTTATGTGCGGGTGCTGAAAGCAGGCTTTAGAAAGGGCGATAATGCCCCCATCGCGATCATCGAATTGGTGGATCGCAATGAAGAGGCCAAGGGCAAGGACTCCGGGCCCGTTCATCTCGATGATGACATGGAAGATGCCGCCTGAGGGTGGCTGTCTCCCCGTCTTTTGATCCCGCTTTTGGTTGAGGCCCTTTCCCGCATGGGAAGGGGCTTTTTCCTTTTTGCCGCTTGGGTGATTGCTGCTAAAACCAATTCAGCCACATCCGCGAAGAAAGGCGTATTCATGATCGCACTCTCTCAACGCTTTGGGCGTAAAAGCTTTTTAATGGCTGTCTGTTTTCTTGCTCTCGCCGCTGTTTCGGGACAGAGCAGCCGGGCGCAAATGCTTGATGGGCCGGATCGTCAGGTGCCTTCGGGGCAAGGCGAGGTGCTTTTATCCTATGCTCCGGTGGTGCGCGATGTTGCGCCTGCGGTGGTCAATATCTACACGGCGCGCAAGGTGGCGGCGCGGCGGTCGGTGTTCAGCGATCCCTTTTTCCGCCGGTTCATGGGTGATGATTTCAGCTTTGGTGCTCCACGTGAACGGATCGAGCGGTCTTTGGGATCGGGGGTCATCGTGCGGGATAATGGGGTGATCGTTACCAATCATCATGTTATTGGCGATGCCGATGTGATCAAGGTGGTGCTGGCAGATCGCCGGGAATTCACGGCGGAGGTGATTTTATCGGATGCCCGCACCGATCTTGCCATTTTGCAGATCGATGCCGCAGGATCATCACTGCCCTTTGCCCGCTTGGCCGAGGCCGATGATGCAGAGGTGGGCGACATCGTTCTGGCCATCGGCAATCCCTTTGGTATTGGCCAAACGGTGACGGCTGGGATCGTATCGGCGAAGGCCCGCACCCAGATCGGGGTGAGTGATTATGGCTTTTTCATCCAAACCGATGCGGCGGTCAATCCCGGCAATTCCGGTGGGGCGCTGGTGGGTTTGAACGGGGAACTGGTGGGCATCAATACGGCGATATTCTCGCGCACCGGTGATACCAGCGGAATCGGTTTTGCGATCCCCGCCTCGATGGTGCGGTCGGTGATCGACGCCGCCCTCGATGGGGGGGAAATCATCCGCCCCTGGCTTGGCTTTGCCGGCCAGCCGGTGACGGCTGATATGGCGTCGGCTGTGGGGCTTGATCGCCCCGGCGGGGTGATGATCAGCGAGCTTTATCCCGAAGGGCCTGCCGATCAAGCGGGGCTATTGCCCGGCGATGTGATCTTGCAGATCGATGGCGAAGATGTAATCGATCAAAACGGCCTGCGCTTTCGCACCGCTACCCGTGGCGAGGGGGATGAGCTGGTGCTGGGGATTTTGCGCGATGGCCAAAGGCTCGAGGAGCGGGTGGTTCTGGCGCTTCTGCCTGAAGCCCCGGAACGCAGCATCACCCGGCTGGATGGTCGCCATCCCTTTCAAGGGGTAACGGTCGGCAATCTCTCGCCCCGCTATGCCGAAGAATTGGGACTTGATCCCATGCGCAAAGGGGTGATCGTGCTGGAGATTGCCAATCGCAGCCCGGCGGCACGCTATGGCTATGTTCGCCCCGGTGACGAGATCATGAATCTGCAAAATGAGGCGATGACAACCGTTGCCGATCTGCTTGCGATCACCCAACAGCCATGGGAAGAATGGGTTTATCGGGTGCGCCGCAATGGGCGGCTTCTTGATTGTGCCGTTTTCAAAAACGGCTCTGCGGAGTGCCGCGTCGCGGGATGACAGGGTGAGTGATCTTTTTGCCAGAGCGGATCCGGCGACAGAGGCAGGCGCGAAACCTGCACCTTTGGCGGATCGCCTGCGTCCGCAGCAGTTAGGGGACGTGGTAGGCCAGGATCATCTTTTGGCAGATGATGCCCCCCTTGGTCGGATGATCGCCAGATCAACCATCAGCTCGGTCATTCTGTGGGGCCCGCCGGGGACGGGTAAGACCACCATCGCCCGGCTTTTGGCGGCGATGGGTGCGCTTCGGTTCGTGCAGATTTCTGCGATTTTATCGGGTGTTGCCGATCTCAAGAAAATTTTTGAAGCGGCCCGTCATCATCGCCAGATGGGACAGGCCACCTTGCTGTTTGTGGATGAAATTCATCGCTTCAACCGGTCTCAGCAGGATAGCTTCCTCCCTTATGTCGAGGATGGCACCCTGACCCTGATCGGCGCGACGACGGAAAATCCGTCCTTTGAAATCAATGGCGCTTTATTGTCGCGGATGCAGGTTTTGCAGCTAAAGCGCCTTGATGATGTGGCCCTGCAGGCCCTGCTGGCCCGCGCCGAAGCCCATCTGCCCCAGGCTTTGCAGCTCACGCCTGCCGCGCGCGATATGCTGATTGCCATGGCCGATGGCGATGGCCGGATGCTGCTCAATCAGGTGGAAGCCCTTCATGATCTGGGGGGCGATCAGCCATTGGACGGCGATGCGCTCACAAGCCTGTTGCAAAAGCGGGCCCCCAGCCATGATAAAGATCGCGATGGGCATTATAATCTGGCCTCTGCCCTCCATAAATCCTTGCGCAGCTCGGATGCGGATGCCGCCCTTTATTGGCTGGCGCGGGCACTGGACGCCGGGGAAAACCCCATGTTCATCCTGCGCAGACTGGTGCGCTTTGCCAGCGAGGATGTGGGCCTTGCCGATCCGCAGGCGCTGGTGCAGGCCCTGGCGGCAAAAGAAGCCTATCAGTTTCTGGGCAGCCCTGAAGGGGAACTGGCGATTTTTGAAGCCGCGCTTTATCTGGCCACCGCGCCAAAATCCAATGCCGCCTATAAAGCCTCGAAAGCAGCGCTGCAGGCGGCCCGCGATCATGGCGGGCTGATGCCCCCGGCGCATCTTTTGAATGCCCCCACCAAGATGATGAAGGATCTGGGCTATGGCGCGGGCTATCTTTATGATCATGATCATGAAGATGGCTTTTCCGGCCAGAATTGTTTTCCCGATGATCTACCGCGCCAAAGTTTTTACCAGCCGCCGGAGCGGGGCTTTGAGCGGGATATTGCCAAAAGGCTGGCCTATTGGGACCGCCTGCGATCCCAGAAAAAGAATAAAGAATGAGGCGTGAATGATGCTTGCTGTTTTTGATTGTGATGGAACGCTGGTGGATAGCCAGCATGTGATCATCAGCGCCATGCGGATGGCTTTTGCCGCCAATGATCGGGCCGCCCCTTCAGATGCGCAGATCCGGCAGATCGTGGGTTTGTCCTTGCCCGAAGCGATGACCGCTCTTTTGCAGGGCGGTGCCAAAATCACGGCCGATCGCGATCCCGATCCGGCTTTGCCCGGGCTTTTGGCGGATGCCTATAAACAGGCTTTCGTCGATTTGCGGGCACGGGATGGGCATCGGCAGGAACCGCTTTATCCCGGCATCAAAAGCACCCTCGATCATTTGCGGAATGAGGGTGTTTTATTGGCGGTGGCCACCGGAAAATCGATCCGGGGCCTCAATTCGATCCTCGCCCATCATGAATTGGCGGATTATTTCATCAGCCTGCAAACGGCGGATACCCACCCCTCGAAACCGCATCCCTCGATGCTTTTGGCGGCCATGGATGAAGCCGGTGTGGCGCCTGAAAAAACCATCCTGATCGGCGATACAAGCTATGATATACTGATGGCCCGGGCCGCAGGGGCCTGGGGCTTGGGTGTTTCATGGGGCTATCATGCGGCCGCCGATCTGCTGGCCGCAGGGGCCCATGCCATCAGCCGCAATGGGGATGACTTACCCCATGATATCAGCAATTTATTGGCAAAGGCCAGAGCATGACACCGCCGGAACCACCAAAGCGCCGATTTTATTTTCTCCAGCTTGCGGGGCTGTTTCTGTTTTTTGCCCTGCTCGATTATGTGGTGCTGGATCAGATGGATTATGTGGGATCGAATGAAATCCTCACCGCCCTTTTCACGGTGCTGACATTGATCCTGATGCTGCTGGTGGCGGCGACCCTTTTGATGGTGATGTGCTTTTCCAATGCCCGTTTGGGGGCGGCGATCACCCGGCGGTTTCAATATCTGCGCGATGCCTGGGCGGTTCCGTTCCGGCATCTGGGCCTGTTTGGGGTGCGTGTAGAAAGCGGAATGGATGAAAAAAAGCAGGCCACAAGGCGCAAACAGCAAAGGCATCAGCGCCGGCGCTATCGGCAGCACCCTGAAAAAAACGGATCATAGCCGGAATGGCTGCAATCAAGCGCTTCTACCGGCAGGCGGATAAAGTGGCCGCAGGATCGGGCTTTTGTATCGCCCTTGATGGTCGCCCGGTCAAAACCCCATTGAAAGCCGATCTGATCGCCCCCACCGCCGCCATGGCCGATGCCATTGTGGCGGAATGGCAAAGCGTGGGGGATCGCATCGATCCCGCGCAGATGCCCATCACCCGGTTTTTGAACAGCAGCCTTGATCGGGTCAAGGGCCGCCGCCCATCGGTGATCGATGAGATCGCCGCTTTTGGTGCCACCGATCTCACCTGCTATCGCGCCGAGGCTCCGGAGTCTTTGGTGGCTGCCCAGAAAGACCATTGGAACCCGCCGCTTTCATGGCTCGAAAGCACCCATCATATCCCGCTGGCCGTTACCTGCGGGGTCAGCCCGGTGGCGCAGGATGAACAGGCGCTGGGGGCCTTGCGGGCGTTGATCGCCGGATTGGATGATCATCGGCTGATGGCCCTTCATAGCGCCACCACCCTGAGCGGATCGGTGGTTTTAGGGCTGGCCTATGTTTGTGGGCGGCTGGATCGCGATGGATTTTGGGCTGCGGCCATGGTGGATGAAGATCATCAGATGGCCCGCTGGGGCGAGGATGCAGAGGCGATGGCCAAGCGCCAAAGTCTGCTCTGTGAATGTCATGATCTGGATTGCTGGCTATCGCTTTTATGAGGGATATGCCAAGCTGATTTTTTTGAAAATCAACTGTGGAATGATCTATGCCTCGCTTGAAAGCCTTGATCCCGGTGCTTTTTATATGTGCCGCTTTTGGATGGCCGCATTTGGGGGGTGGGCCTGCCAAGGCCGGGCAAGCCGCCCCGGCAGAAACAGATGATCGCGCGATAAAACCGGATGCGGCCGCCAAAGCCCTGCACCAGCTTTTTGCCGATGAATGGCAGGCGCGGCTACAAAGGCAGCCTTTCATGGCCAGCCAGCGCGGGGTGAGGGCTGCGGATTCAGAGGTTCCCGATCTCTCGGAAGCGGCGCAGATGGTGGCTTTGGCCGAGGATCGCCAGTTCCTTGAACGGCTCGATGATATTGCACGCAGGGATCTGGATGCCGAGGATCGCCTCAATGCCGATCTTTTTGCGCATCTGCTGCGGGGGCGCCTTGATCGGGGCGCCTATCGGCCCTGGCGGATTCCCTTTGTCTCGGATAGCGGCTTTCATACGGCGGCGGTGATGTCGGTGGAAGCCATTCCGTTTCAAACTCTGGCGCAGTATGAAGCCTATCTTGCGCGGTTATCAAAGCTTGCCCCCTATTTCGCCCAAGGCATGGGCAATATGCGGCAGGGCATGGCGGATGGCTTTACCATGCCCCGGGCCATTCTGCCCAAAATCGCCCCCGGCTTTGCGGCTTTGGCGGTGGAAAAGCCCGAAGACAGCGCCTTTTACAAACCCTTTGAACAGATGCCCGGCAGCATCACAGCGGCGGATCAGAAAAGGCTGCGGGCCGAGGCTGAGGCCATTTTACGGGAGCATCTTTTGCCCGCCTTGGGGGCGCTGCATCGCTTTTTCGTCGAAGATTACAGCCCCGCCGCCCGCGAAACATTGGGGGCCACAGCCCTGCCCGATGGCGAAGATTATTATGCCATGCTCATCCGATCCTATACCACATTGGATCTTTCAGCAGCCGAAATTCATCAGATCGGTTTGGATGAAGCGGCGCGTATTCGCGCCGAGATGCAGGTGATCATCGATGATCTGGGCTTTGAAGGCAGCTTTGCCGATTTTCTCGCTTTCCTGCGCACTGATCCGCAATTTTACGCCCAAACATCTCAGGAACTGCTGAACAGGGCCGCCTGGATCGCCAAGCAGATTGATGAAAAGCTGCCCGCCTTTTTCAAGACCCTGCCGCGCATTCCTTATGGGGTGCGGGCGGTGCCCGATGCGATGGCCCCCAACTATACCACGGGCCGCTATTGGGGGCCGGTGGATGGCGTGCGCGGGGGGCTGTTCATGGTCAATACCTATGATCTGGGAAAGCGCCCCTTATATAATCTGCCCGCTTTGACCCTGCATGAAGGCGTGCCCGGCCATCATCTGCAAACGGCCCTTGCCCGGGAAAATCAGGATGTGCCGGAGTTTCGCAAGGCCATGTATGTGGTGGCCTTTGGCGAGGGCTGGGGGCTTTATAGCGAAAAGCTGGGTCAGGACATGGGCATTTACCAAACACCCTATGAACATTTTGGCCGTCTGACCTATGAAATGTGGCGCGCCGGGCGGCTGGTGGTGGATACCGGCCTTCATGCCATGGGCTGGAGCCGTGATGCGGCCATTGCCTTTTTTCAGGAAAACTCCGCCCTGTCTCAGCATAATATCGAAACCGAAGTGGATCGTTATATCTCATGGCCGGGTCAGGCGCTGGGCTATAAGCTGGGCGAGATGAAAATTCTGGATTTACGGGCGCGGGCGGAAAAGGCTTTGGGGGATCGCTTTGATCTGCGCCTGTTCCATGATGCCCTTTTGGGGAATGGCTCTTTGCCCTTGCCGCTTCTGGATCAACAGATCGATGCCTTTATCGCGGCGTCCCTCGCCCCCTGAAGGCTATCCGGATCGGCATAAGTGGGATGAGACGCCATCCCATCATGCCGATCCGGGCCGATCCGGGGGCGCGCGATCAGATTTTTTCCAAAGCCTGCTTCAGATCGGCGATCAGATCATCGGCATCTTCAATGCCCACCGAAACCCGGCATAAAGCCCCGGAAATCCCGGCCAGATCGCGCAGATCTTTCGGCACCCCGGAATGGGTGGTAGAGGCGGGATGGCTGATCAGGGTTTCTGTGCCACCAAGGCTGACAGCCAGCTTTAAAACGGTGAGTGCATTGAGAAAGCGGAAAGCTTCCGCCTGGCCGCCCTTGACATCGAAGGCAAAGGTGGACCCCGGAGCCAGACACTGTTTTTCATAAACCGCATGGGCCGGGCTGCCGGGCTTTAAAAAGCCCAGATAGTGCACTTTTTCGATCTTTTCATGCCCATCAAGATATTCGGCAACGATGCGGGCATTGTCGGTGGCTTTTTCCATGCGGATTTTCAGCGTTTCAAGGCTGCGCAGAACCATCCAGCAGGTATGGGGATCGATCTGATTGCCAATGGCCCCGCGCAGGGCTTTCATTGGCTTGAGCCAACGGCTCGATCCCATGGCGGCACCGGCCACCAGATCGGAATGGCCACCGATATATTTGGTCATCGAATAGAGAACGATATCGGCCCCGTGCAACAGGGGCTTTTGCCAAACCGGGCCTAAAAAGGTGTTGTCCAGCGCCAAGGGCGGGCGCTCCCCGGCGGTATTGCGGGCGTCTTTCACCTTTTCGGCCAGATAATGAATATCCACCAGCCCATTGGTGGGATTGGCCGGCGTTTCGGCCAGAACCATGCCGATGGGGCCCATTTTCTGGGCTTTGGCAAAGGCTTCATCCACCGCTTTGTGGCTGTCATTGGCAATGAAACCAACGGTTTTGATGCCCCATTTGGGCAGCAGATTGAGCAAAAGCGTTTCGGTGCCGCCATAAATGGGCTGGGAATAGATCAGCACTTCGCCCGGCTGCAAATGGGCCATGATGGCGGAATAAATAGCGGCCATGCCCGAGGAATAGACAATCGCCATTTCGGCATCTTCCCAAAGGGAAAGGCGATCTTCCAGCACTTCCATATCGGGATTATTGAAGCGCGAATAAATCAGCCCTGAAACTTCATCGGGGCGGGCTTCACGGCGACCGCTGACCACATCGAAAAAATCGCGGCCATGTTCGGCGGATTCGAACACAAAGGTCGAGGTGAGAAAAACCGGTGGCTTGAGCGATCCTTCGGAAAGGCTGGGGTCAAAACCATAGCCCATCATCTGTGTTTCCGGCTTCAGCACATGATTGCCAATGGTGCGACGGCGGAAATTCTTGGTTTTATCGCTCATCTCTGATCCTTGATCCCTTGGGGTTTAAAAGCTTCATATTATGGACATTCCTTGACAGGCTTTAGTCATAGCCCCAGATGAAAAGCCTTGCCATGCGTTTTGACAAGAACGACAAGATATTGCGATGAAAGACCCATCCGCTTTTTCCATCCTTCATAATGAGGGCCGTTTGAGATGCTTGCTGTTTTGTCTCCTGCCAAAAAACTCGATGCCGACTCAACACCGCCCAGTGCGGATTACAGCCAGCCGCGCTTTCTGGAAGACGCCACGGCGCTGGCGCAGGATGGAGCCCGCATGGGGGCGGCCCGTTTGCAGGGGCTGATGCATTTGTCCGATGCCTTGGCCGAAAAAACCTATCAGCGGTTCAAGGCGTTTTCCCCGCCCTTTGATCCCACCAATGCCAAACCGGCGATTTTTACCTTCAAGGGCGATGTGTATCAGGGATTGGATGCCGATCATCTGGATGCGGATGGGCTGGCCCACGCGCAAAAGCATCTGCGCATTTTATCAGGGCTTTATGGGCTTTTGCGGCCCCTTGATCTGATGCAGCCCTATCGCCTTGAAATGGGCACCCGGTTCAAAACCACAAAGGCCGCCGATCTTTATGGCTTTTGGGGCGACAAGATCACCAAAGCCCTGGCCCGGGATTTGCGAGAGGATGGCCATGATTGCCTGATCAATCTGGCGAGCCAGGAATATTTCAAGGCGGTGGACCCCAAAGCGCTGGGGGTGCCGGTGTATCAGATTGATTTTCGTGAAGATCGGGATGGCCAATTCAGGATGATCAGCTTTTTTGCCAAAAAAGCCCGGGGCCTGATGGCCCGCTATATTGCGGTGAATAAAATCGAGCGGGCCGAGGATCTGAAGGATTTCGATCTTGATGGTTATCGCTTCGCGCCCAAGGCATCCAAGCCCCATCATTGGACCTTTTTGCGCCCGGATAGCCGCACATAAAAATGCGCCGCGCGAAAGATGCGATTATTCGATCGCGTCGATCCGATCCACAAGCGGGCTGACCGTCTGCCCGGCAATCATGCCACCGATGGTCCAGAACACGCCATTTGCGGGTAGCAAAGCGCGGTGATCCATGCTTGGGATCGGCTTATCGGCAAAGCCCATCCATAATTCATTGAAGGGATCATAGCCGAAAACCCGCGCCGATGGGGCCGCCGGGGTGCCATCATAGCCAATGCCATTATAATTATAGGCGGTGGCTGATCCGCCAGCGAACAGAACCATCCCGCGATCCTCTGATCCTGTGGCAGCGGCGCGGTAGAGGGGCGCGCCCCCATGATCGGGGGCTTTTTGCCATTGAATATCCGATGGATCATCGGGATTGATGTGCCCCACCCAGGCCTGTTTCACCAGCCCGAACTGCCGCTTGCCATCCTGTTCGCCTAAAACCGCAACCCCATCGATGATCAGAAAGCGATCAGATGCGATACCGCCCGCATGGCCGAAAACCGGGATGCCGGGAAATTCGGTGGCATTGAACCACACCCCTTCCACGCTATCGAAAACCTGCACATTGGCCACATTGCCATCCATGTGCCAGCCGGAAACCAGATAGATATAGCGATCCGCATAGCCGAAAGCGACGCTATCATCCACCGGCTTTGGAATATCCGCCAGCCGGTGATAGGTACCCGTTTCGGGTTCGTAACGAAAAACATGGGGGGTTGAGATTTCATGGCCATCAGCCAGCACCCGATAGCCGCCAAAGAGATAGATGGCACCATTCAAGGGCACCGCCACCGAGGCCAGGCGGCCTTCGGGCACCGGCACGGGATTGATCCGCTGCCACTGATCGGTGGTGAGATCATAGGTAAAGGCAGCGGTGGAAATGTCGCTATGGCTTTTGCCGGATTTCAGCCCCATGAAGCTGTAGAAAACCGGGCCCTGATCGCGGATCAGCACGGCCGTGGCATTATTGCTATGGGCTTCGGGCATCGGGGAAAAGGGCGAAGGGGGCAGGGCTGTGGGTGCGGGCGTTTGGATACAGGCGGCGGTGAGGGCAGCCAGAAGGGGGATAAAACCCAGCCTGATTGTCCGGCCAAAGGCGGCTTTCAGGCCGCTTATCCATTTTTTGGCGATAGCGCCGATCAGGGACCTTCGATTTCTTCGCGCAGCATTTCCAGATGGAGCCATTCTTCTTCCTTTGAAGCCAGATCCTTGCGATATTGATCGCATGTTTTGCCCGCCAGCGCATATTTCGCCGGGTCTCGGCTATAGGCTTGCGGGTCTGCGAGCAGTTTTTCAAGCTTTGAAATCGCATCGAGCAGGGCGCTGATCTCGTTTGGCAGGGTTTTCAGGCGGTGTTTCTGGTTAAAGCTCAGGCGATTGGCGCTGTCTGCCCGGGTTTTTGCGGGCTCGGGTTTTTCGGATTCGCTTTTCCGGCTGTCGGTTTTTTGTGGCACCTGATGCTTTTGGCTGCGGCTTTGTGCACGCTGGCGCATCATATCGCTATAGCCGCCCGCATAATCTTCGATCCGGCCTTCGCCTTCAAACATCAAAGTCGAGGTGACCAGCCGATCAAGGAAATCGCGATCATGGCTCACCAGCAAAATGGTGCCTTCATAATCGGCCAGCACATCCTGCAAAAGATCAAGGGTTTCCATATCCAGATCATTGGTGGGCTCATCCAGCACCATCAGGTTTGATGGCTTGGTCAGCGCCCGGGCCAGCATCAGGCGGTTTTTCTCGCCCCCTGAAAGCGCATAAACGGGGCTTCTCGCCTGCGCCGGGCTGAACAGAAAATCTTTCAGATAGGCCACCACATGCTTGGGTGTACCGCGCACCATCACCTGATCGGAACTGCCACCGGTGAGGGTTTCCCACAAGGTGAGATTGGGATCGAGGCTGTCGCGCTTTTGATCGATCACCAGCATCTCAAGATTGGTGCCGCGCCGGATCACCCCGGCATCGGGTTCGATCTCGCCGATCAGCATTTTCAAAAGGGTGGATTTCCCGGCCCCATTCGGGCCAATGATCCCCACGCGATCGCCGCGCAGAATGCGGGTGGAAAAATCATCGGCAATCACATGCTCATCAAAAGCCTTGCACACATGTTCGGCTTCGATCACCAGCTTGCCCGATGTGCGGCCATCTGCGGCCACAAGGGCGGCCGTGCCGCTGCGGGCGATGATCTCGCGGCGGCTTTGGCGCAAAGCATGAAGGCGGCGCAAACGCCCCTGATTGCGGGTGCGCCGGGCCGATATCCCCTCGCGTGACCAGCGGGTTTCCTCGGCGATCAGCTTGTCGAGCTTGGCGGTATTGGCGGCCTCGCGCTCATATTCAAGCTCCACCCATTCTTCAAAAGCGGCAAAGCCCTTATCCAGCCGTTTCACCACGCCGCGATCCAGCCATAAACAGGCGCTGGTCAGCCGCGATAAAAAGGTTCGATCATGGCTGATGATGATGATCGCCCCGCGAAATTCGGCCAGGCGGTCTTCGAGCCATTCAATGCCGGGCAGATCCAGATGATTGGTTGGCTCATCGAGCAGGATTATATCCGGCTCCGCCAGAAAGGCGCGGATGATCGCCGCCTTGCGCTGCTCGCCGCCCGAAAGGGTTAGGGGGTCGCGCTCGCCCGAAAGCCCCACTTCATCAAGGGCGGCTTCCACCCGATAAAGATCATCACGCATGGAAGGCGGCAGGCCGCTTTCCAGATAATCGAAAAGCCGGGAAAAGCCCGCCAGATCGGCTTCCTGACGCACGGTGGCGATCTCGGTTCCGGGGCGCACGAAACGCTCGCCGCCATCGGCTTCGGTGATGCCTTCGATGATTTTCAAAAGGGTTGATTTACCCGCCCCATTGCGGCCCAAAAGGCACAGGCGATCATTCGGCCCCACGGCCATATCCACCCCGCTGAACAGGGTGGTGGCCCCCAATTCGAGGCGAATACCGGCAAGTGTGAGCAAAGGGGGTGCGGCCATGGGAGCAGCTAGTGCCAAGATGCCGTGCCACTTGTCAAGCGCTGCGATGGATCGTTCATTTGACAAGCCGAAACGCATGGGGCAAATGAAGGCAGATCATGATGCATCAGGGCGCCCGTAGCTCAGCAGGATAGAGCACCAGATTCCTAATCTGGGGGTCACAGGTTCAAATCCTGTCGGGCGCACCAGTTTTGTTATGGTCAGGACTTACATATTAATCCGGTGAAGCACGATTGATAGAGAGTTTAGCCAGCTAAGCGATTCTAAAGATTCGCGAAATTATTACTTTGCTAAATATATGATTCTGCTATACTTTTTTTATGGATTCAACATATCATCTTAACGGCAGCTATAAGCCTACAACTAAGCGCTTTGCTGATTTGAGCGGCCCGGATTTTTATCCGACGCCTCCATGGGCCACTTATGCCCTTATCCACAATGAAGATTTC
Source organism: Iodidimonas sp. MBR-22 (assembly GCF_029946565.1). NCBI lineage: Bacteria > Pseudomonadati > Pseudomonadota > Alphaproteobacteria > Iodidimonadales > Iodidimonadaceae > Iodidimonas > Iodidimonas sp. MBR-22. The sequence continues at coordinate 1,076 of NZ_JARKVQ010000023.1, read as the reverse complement.
AAAGGCGATATATGGGAGTGCGCCTGCGGCGATGGCACAATGTCAAAAGTCCTCGCAGAAACTTCGCGACCTGTCCAAAGCTCTGATCTTTATGATCGCGGTTTTGGCGATGTGGGGATTGATTTTCTGACAGCATCTCAGAATGTTGATAATATTATTACAAATCCGCTTTATAAATTAGATGGCCGAACTCCCTTAGTTTCAAAGTAGATTACCATAATGAAAAGCAACGCGCAGAGATCTCTATAATGAAGTTTCATGTAATTTCAGCGAGGAGTGATCTGCCGTCGTCCGGGCGGAACGAAGTCTATCTCATTATTGATCACTGGAATGACTACTCCTTTGTCACGAGTTTTGCTGTGCATGCGTTTGATGAAGGCGGCACAGGCCATAGCTTGTCAAACGTAAGAATAGGTTTTGTTGGCCAAACAAAAGCGATACTAACATACTCAACACTGGGTGGTATTTTTGAGCAGTTAGATAAAAATTATTTCTCTCTTGGAATAAACGTAGATTATTACAAAATCCTTTTTTCTAAATTCAGCGAGAAATGGCGCTGCGAATTCCTGACTAGGATTCGCGATGTTGTTTGGGATGAAAATCTTCTCGAAAATATAAGAAGCGAAATGGTTTTTGAAGTCTCGCATCTACGTTCGATCTCATTGAGTCAAATCCGGGATCAATTCGCTAGCGTACTCAGAGGCGAAGTTTCACTGACAGATTTTAATTTCGGTTTTTTTCTGCCTGCGTCTGAGAATTTTGCCGAATTCGATCTGCCTTTTGAGGTCAGGGCAAATTCCACGCCCAGCACAAACATGCACGCATTGATCGGAAGAAATGGCGTCGGCAAAACTACGTTACTAAAATCTATGGTAAAAGCAATTTCTGATCAGGTTGAGACTTCTTCTTATTTCTATTATGGAGAGACTAAAAAAATCACAAAAGACGATGGTTACTTCCCGAGCTTAGTGTCAGTTGCCTTTAGCGTTTTTGACCCTTTTGAGATGCCCCACGTTTTCTAGACACCTGCCTCTTTCAGTTTCTGCTGTCTGGCTTCGAAGTCAACGGGCGACAAC
>NZ_JARKVQ010000022.1:0-30678 GCF_029946565.1 Iodidimonas sp. MBR-22 | reverse complement strand
CTTTTGAAATGTCGCATCCGACACAGCTTGGGTGTATGATCATGGTGCCTATCCCTGTGCTACGAGGTCCGCTCAGACGGCCCCAGTCTGCCCTTCAGATGTGGCAACTGTTCAGGTTTGGGTACTCAGGAACGCGGGCGGGGATCCATGCCGGCTCACGGTCTAAAAAACCAGGGATCCAACGATCTCCCGCCCGCACCCATCATATCACAGCCCCAACACACAGGGATCCATCTCGTGATGGGCTCAGCATGCCAAAGATGGATCCGGCTCGGGGGCGCATCATTTCATGCTGCACCGCGTCCGGGACGACGGTTGAGAGTGTGATCGGGATAATGCGACGAGCCCGCGATAGCATCATGCGCCCTTTAAACGAAAACTTTATGCCAATCTTGCATAAAAATCACAAATAACAATCTATGGTTGATTGTGCGAACGCGAAAAATATTTATTAATAGGCTGATGAGATGCTGAGACATATCTGCGCACGATAAAAGCATCAAACGCCATAGGATGCTTTGCTGAGAAAAACAGGGAGGCAACGTTAGGAATAGATGGTTCATTTTGCCATTGTTCAAAATTTCATTGAAACGGTTCAAAGATGCCACAGCCTTGATGAAGCTGGGTCTGTTTTTGAAACGACCATTGCCGAACTGGGCTGTGAACATTTTGCCTGCCTGTCTCATGGCATTCCGGGGCAAGCGGATCACACCGCTTTTGCCCTCCATAATTACCCTGAAGAATGGATTTCGACCTTCATCAAAAACCGCTTTGATCTTGATGATCCGGTTTTATCCACCAGTGAAGCACGCACTTTGCCATGGCGCTGGGATGATCCGGCCTGGAAACATTCGCTGAATGCAAAACAGCATCAAATTCTTAATTGTGCAGGTGAATTTGGCCTCGATGTGGGGTTCAGCATCCCCATTCATTCCCATGGAACCGTGACCGCCTCCTGCTCGGTGATCCACAAGGAACAGATCGATCCTGATGTGATCAGCGCCATCCATCTGATGGCTTTTTATCTTTATGAAACCGGCCGCCGCTTTTGCGCCGCCAGCCGCTTTCAGAAAAAATCCCCGCTTTTAACCGCCCAGCAAAAACGTTGTCTTGAACTTGTGGCCCAAGGAAAAAGCGATTGGACCATTGGCACGATTTTATCGATCAGCCGCCATACCGCCACATCCCATGTCACGGCGGCAATGCGTCGTTTAGGGGTCGCCACCCGTGTTCAAGCCGTGGTGCAGGCGCTTTTCATGAATGAAATCGCCTTTCTCGATGTCACGGGGCCTGATCTTGTCACAACGCCCTTGACCATGGCGCACCGGCCATCAAAAAGCCAATCTCCCTCCCTTTAAGCGTGTAAATCTTCACGCTGAGGATGAATTTTCACAAATGCAATGACCTGCCTTTGGGGATCAGGCGTTCATGTTTCTTTGATCCTGTCAGAATCCATTTTTTGAATAATCACAGGTTTATTATACAATAGATTATTGTTTATTTAAAAATTGCCCCTTGGAAGAGAGCTAAAAAAAATCCACTTGCATTTTTCTACTCATTAGAGAATAATCAAATCACATAGTACTACAGATTTGTAAATTAACTCTATAAACAGGCTTTTCAGGCCGTCAACCTATAAACCTATGGGAAGAACAGCCTCCACCCATCCCTGATACAGTCACCCCTCGTCACCGCTATTATGAGGGAGCACTATCATGGTGATCTGTATTCCGCCGAGCCAACATGCGGAATTTTCCGCTTTGATCAATCAGACATTGCAACACAGAAAAACCGTGTTCATCGATGAACTGGGATGGTCGATCCCCGCTCAAGGCCTGATCGAGCGCGATGAATTTGATGATCACGCCACCTATTTCATTTCGGTCCGCAACCAAAGGGTGCTGTCATCAACCCGCCTGCTTCCCACCGACCAGCCGCATCTGATGTCGGAATATTTCGACGATCTGTGTCAAGGGGGGGCACCCCGTGCGCCCGATATCCTTGAAATCAGCCGTATGTGCGTCTCGCCCCAGATGCGCTCCCCCGCCCGGCGATCTTATGAAATTTCAAAGCTGGTCACCGCCTGCCTTGAATATAGCCTGCTGCGGGATGTGCGGGCTTTAAGCTTTGTCACCAGCACCGGCTTTATCCCTTCGATGCTGCGTGTGGGGCTGACCCTGCTGCCCCTGGGCCTGCCGCGCCCAACTGAAACCGACATCATCAGCGCCTGGCAATTACAGGTCAGCCCCCATGCCCTTGATGCCTTGAGCAGCCATTTCAAAATGACCCTGCCCCTGATGCGCATGGCTGATCAGATCAGAATTGCCGCTTAAATCACAATGAAAAACCTTCGCCCATTAATAGGGAGATCATCAATGACAGCATTGCCAAATAGCCTGATGAGCGAGGCGCAAGACAACAGCGCGCTGATCAAAAAATTATGCAAGGATGGCTATGTCATCTGCAACAATCTGATGGCCCAAACCACTTTAAAGCGCCTGCGGACCGAACTGGAGCCATGGTTCTTGCAAACACCGCGCTGTGAGGGCTATTTTTATGGCTATCAAACCACGCGCTTTGGCCGTCTGCTCACCAAAACCCCCGCTATCCAGCCCTTGATCACCCATCCTTTCATCAAGGATCTGAATGAACAGATTCTGGGGCCGCATTGCGATTATTATCAGCTCAATCTAACACAGGCGGTGCGCATCCACGCGAATGCCCCGCAACAACCGCCCCATCGTGATGAAGATATGTGGCCAACACCCCATAAGGCGCATGAATTTCTGATCAATGTGCTGTGGGCGATCGATGATTTCACCGCCGAGAATGGAGCCACGCGGCTTTGGCCGGGCAGCCATCGGCAGGATGGAAAGCTGCACGATCCCGATGCCAGCCAAATGCCCGAAATCATGGAAATGCCTGCGGGATCGGCCCTGATTTTTTTAGGCTCAACCCTTCATGCCGGCGGCGCCAATATCGCCCGCACCCACCGCACCGGGATCATCGTCAGCTATAGCCTTGGTTGGCTTAAAAGCTATGAAAATCAATTCCTTGCCTATCCACCCGAGGAAGCGCGCCACTTGCCGAAAGAGCTGCAGGATCTGATCGGCTATCGGCTGCATCGGCCCAATCTGGGCGGCTATGAAAATCACTGCCCATCCGTTTTGCTGCAATCATCCGGACGCCCCGCATCCCTGCCGGCGCGCGATGCCCTACCCCCTGAAATCGATGCTCTGTTAAAAGAGGCCTATGAAAATGTATAATGATGTCATCAAGATACCGGAATTATCCCGCGATACACTGCTTGATTTCCACAAAAAAATCAGCGAATTGGCCAATGAAGCCAAAAGCATGGATATCGAGCTGGTTGCGCTTTTGCTCAATAGCGCAGCCCTCAATCTAGAAGAACTGGTGGGATCGCAACATCCGTGCGATGACAGCAAGATGCACTGACCCCGCCTTTCTATCCCACAAAAAACCAGCCCCGCCGCGCCTTGCCGTGTCGGGGCTTTTTGCTGTCCCGATCAAATGCAACCAAAAGCGCAAGATGACGACAAAAAAATGCGGCCCCGCTGATCCATCCTCTTTATGGCCGCGTAAGGATAAGTACGAGAGTTGCATCACCATTTGCCTGGCATCCCATCACCCCAGCCCCAAGCCCATGCCAGGCAAAACTGGACGGTCCCCACAAAGGACCGTCCCTTTTTTTGCGGATGCCTTCAGATGAAATCGCCCATGCCAAAATGCGCCAGCAGCTTTTCGGCGGCGAGGGTTGCGGTGATGCGATCGTCTTTCACAGCGGCCATCAGATCGGGCAAGGCCGCTTTCACCTCAGGGTTAGCGCGAAACCGGCTGAGCAAACGATCTTCCACCATTGCCCACATCCATTTGATTGTCTGTTCTTGCCGCCGCTCATGAAATAAACCGCTTTTAATCATGATTTTATGATGCTGCTGCATCCGCGCCCACAGATCATCAAGGCCCTGGTTCAAAAGGCCGGAAATCGAAAGCACCGGCGGCTTCCACGGGACATCGGCGGCGGTCATGATCTGCAGGGCCGATGCATAATCGCGGGCCGCCCGCCGCCCCTGATCAGGGGCCTGATCGGCTTTATTCACCGCGATGATATCGGCAAGTTCAAGAACGCCTTTTTTGATCCCCTGCAGCATATCCCCAGCCCCCGGCAGCATCAGCACCAAAAACAGATCAACCATATCGGCAACCACATATTCCGATTGCCCGGCCCCCACCGTTTCCACCAGAACAACATCATATCCAGCGGCTTCGCACAGCAGGATCGTTTCCCGGGTGGCACGGGCCACCCCCCCCAAAACCCCCGATGATGGCGATGGCCGGATGAAGGCACAGGGATCAACAGCCAGCTTTTCCATGCGGGTTTTATCCCCCAATATCGAGCCGCCACTGCGCCCCGATGAAGGATCGACAGCCAGCACCGCCAGCTTTTTTCCCATCGCTGTGAGATTGCTGCCAAAAGCATCGATAAAGGTTGATTTCCCAACGCCGGGCACCCCGGTAATGCCGATGCGATGGGCTTTTCCGGTTTCGGGCAGCAGGCGGGTCAAAAGCGATTGGGCGGCTGCCAGATGATCACTGCGGCGGCTTTCCACCAATGTGATGGCCCGCGCCAAAGACGCCCGATCCCCAGCCCGCACGGCGGCGGCCAGATCGGCCAGGCCCTGTTCGTCCCATCCCCGGGATTTTGCGTCTTCCATGCCGTGCATAGCCCCCAATGGCTTTAAAAAGCGCCCCAATAAATGGGCCTGAGGCGGAAAAAAACCTGCCGCCCCACCTCTGCCTGTTTATCCAGCACATCCTCACGCCCGCGCAATTGCTCAAAGCGCGCCTGCAGGGTCTGGAAAAAAGGCGCATGAAGCGCAGAAAGATCGGGCTTCACCAAAGCCAGCAAAGCATCTTCGCGGGTTTGCTCCCGATCCAAACGATCAATGAGATGCGCCGCCGCCCGATCCAGATCATCAAGGCATAAAAGTGCGATCTGCGTTGCCCGGGGATTAAGCATCGGCTGTTCCAGCAAAGGCCCAAGGGCGGCCAAAGCCTGATCAGGCTCGCCCATTGCTTCATAGGCACAAACGGCAATCTGGCGGATGAAAAACTGGCCATAGCGGGAAATCGAGCCAAATTCCGCCCGTGGTGCCGCATCAAGGGCCGATTGATAGCGCCCCTCCCCCAAAAGAATGGCGGCATAATTGATCTGCTGGTTCACAAGGCCCGGAATGCGAGCCGGATCAAGGGCTGCGATCTGGCCCAGAAGGCTGATGGCCGCTTCGGTTTCCTCGATATCCAAAAGCGCATAAGCCAGTTCATTGGCCACCCATAAAATCTGCGCGCCAAGGGGACCGGAAAGCTGGCGCATATCCACCGCCTGCATCACCGCCCCCCCCAATTGCACGGCCCGATCCGATAAGCCGTGGCGGCGATAATCTTTCATATGCTGACGAATGAGGACAAGGGAATTGCTATTGCCCTGCCGCACCTGCGCGATGAATTCAAGCTCCCGCGCGGTGATCGCCGCCGCCGTGCCATAAAGGGTATCAAGACTGCGCCAAAGGGACGAAAAACGGCGATCCACCATCATGCCAACGACCAGATCGGTTTCATAAATTGCCTTCAGCAGGGCTTCGGCTTCAAACAATCGCCCCCGAACCCCCAGCATTTGCACAAGATCGCGATAAAGGGCATCGGGCCTAGCATCGGCAGGCGCTCCGCTATAATTCGCATCCCTTAAAGCCAGCAACAGATCAAAGGCCAGATCATCGCGGCCCAAACCGATCACGCCATTTTTGATGGCCATCACCGCTGCTGTGTGCACGGGGCGGGCAAGATCGGGGCGAATCCCGGCCAAAGCCTTTAAATCCTGGGCGGCGGGTATCCAATCGCGTTGGGTATAGGCGAGCAAAAACCGCTCATAATGGGCTTCCGCCGGGGCATCAAGAAATGCCAAGGCCTTATCAAGGGCTTCGCGCGCCGCCTCATGGCGATTGGCCAGCACATGCGCCTTGGCCACCGCCAGCCATGCCCGGCCCCGGCGATCCCGCTCCAGATTGCCCTGATCCAAAGCGGCCTGCGCCAAAAGTGCCGCCTGCTCATAATGGCCCGCCTCATAAACCCTAACGAAATCAAGGGGTTCATCTTCGCTTGCTTCAGCCTGCGTAGCTTCAGGTGCTTCAGGGTCTGTGGCTTCAGGGTCTGTGGCTTCAGGGGTCGTTGCTTCAGGAGCAGGCGCATCTTGCGTGCTCGCCAAAGACACATCAGCGGGCCCCACTAAAGCCAGCCCAAAAACCACCGCAAAAAAAACGCCTCTCAACACCCATCTCACAATCCGAACACCTTTCTGCAATTCATTGAGGCGATCATAAACAGCTTCAAGGGATGCGTCGATCATTCGCAGGCAGTTTCAGCAAGCTGTGATGGCCGAAACGCGTTTCGGATGATAAACAGAGCCCCTTATAACGCATGAAAAAAGATCGATCATGACAAAGCCCCCCATGCTTGGCGAAACCAGAAGCCCGCGATTGCCCCTTCATCCCGATATTGATGAGGCGATGATCCGCCGGCTTGTGCACGCCTTTTATGGAAAAGTGCGGGAAGACCCGCGCCTTGGCACGCTGTTTGAGCAATCCATCAGCCAACCCTGGCCCGAGCATCTGGATAAAATGTGCGATTTCTGGTCATCGATCATGCTGAAAACCGCCCGCTTCAAGGGCCGCCCTATGGCCACCCATGCCAAAATCACGAATTTGGCAGAAAGCGATTTTGCCATCTGGCTCCAGCTTTTCAAAGAAACAGCTTATGCGGAGTGCCCCCCCGCCTGTGCCGAAATTTTTGTGGAAAAAGCGACCATGATTGCCGAAAGCTTTCGCCTTGGGCTTTTCTATCGCCCCAATGCCATCCATTGAATAGAGGGTTAATGGCCCCGATCATGGGCGGCTGTGGGCCGCAAGGCTTTCCTTCAAATCATCAAGCAAGCTGGAAGCCGCATCGGCAATCACCGTGCCCGGGCCGAAAATGGCTTTGGCACCGGCCTGATGAAGCGCTTCATAATCCTGAGGCGGGATCACCCCCCCCACCACGATCATGATATCTTCCCGGCCCAATTCAGCCAAGGCTTTGCGCAGTGCTGGCACCAGGCTCAGATGCCCCGCCGCCAAAGAGCTGGCCCCCACAATATGAACATCATTTTCCACCGCCTGCCGCGCCGCTTCCATCGGTGTTTGAAACAGCGGGCCGATATCCACATCAAAACCCAGATCGGCAAAAGCGGTGGCAATCACCTTCTGCCCGCGATCATGGCCATCCTGACCCATTTTGGCGATCAGGATGCGGGGTCTGCGGCCCTCCTGCTCCAGAAAATCTTCAACCTTTGCAAGAACCGCTTCTATCTTGCCATTATTCTTGCCCATGGCGTTTTTATAAACCCCCTCGATCGCCCTGATCTGCGCCTTGTGCCGCCCATAAATCTTTTCCAAGGCCAAGGACATCTCTCCCACTGTGGCCTTGGCCCGGGCGGCCTCCACGGCCAAAGCCAGAAGATTGCCCGCACCGCTTTGCGCCGCTTGGCTCATGGCATCAAGGGCTATGTGCACCGCATCCTGATCACGCTCTGCCTTCAGCGCCTGCAATTTTTCCAATTGGCCCTTGCGCACAGCCGCATTATCAACCTTTAGAACATCGATATCCTCGTTTTCATCAAGGGGATATTTATTCACCCCCACAACGGTCTGGCGGCCGGAATCGATCCGCGCCTGCGTGCGGGCGGCGGCTTCCTCGATCCGCATTTTGGGGATGCCCGCCTCGATGGCCTTTGCCATGCCGCCTTCGGCTTCCACCTCATTGATATGGGCCATGGCCCTGATCGCCAGATCATGGGTCAGCCGCTCTACATAATAGCTGCCGCCCCAGGGATCGATGCTGCGGGTGGTGCCGCTTTCCTGCGCAATCAAAAGCTGGGTATTGCGTGCGATCCGGGCAGAAAAATCGGTGGGCAGGGCCAGCGCTTCATCAAAGCTGTTGGTGTGCAGGGATTGGGTATGGCCATGGGTGGCAGCCAGCGCCTCGATACAGGTGCGGGTCACATTATTATACACATCATGAGCGGTGAGCGACCAACCCGATGTTTGGCAATGGGTGCGCAAAGACAGCGATTTGGGATTTTTCGGCTGGAAATTTTTCTGGATCAGGCTGGCCCATAAAAGCCGGGCCGCCCGCATCTTGGCCACTTCCATGAAAAAATTCATGCCAATCGCCCAGAAAAACGACAAGCGCGGCGCAAAGCGATCAATATCCAGCCCGGCAGCAATCCCGGCGCGGGCATAATCTATGCCATCCGCCAAGGTATAGGCCAATTCCAGATCGGCGCTGGCCCCGGCTTCCTGCATATGATAGCCGCTGATCGAGATTGAATTGAAGCGCGGCATCTGCTCGGATGTATAAGAGAAAATATCGGAAATGATCCGCATCGAGGGTGCAGGCGGATAGATATAGGTATTGCGCACCATAAACTCTTTCAAAATATCATTTTGAATGGTGCCCGAAAGGGCGCGCGGTGAAACCCCCTGTTCCTCACCCGCCACGATGAAAAGCGCCAGAATGGGCAGCACGGCGCCATTCATGGTCATGGAAACGCTCATCTGATCAAGGGGAATACCGGCGAATAATTGCCGCATATCATAGATGGAATCAATCGCCACCCCGGCCATGCCCACATCGGCGGCCACCCGCTCGTCATCGCTGTCATAGCCGCGATGGGTCGGCAGATCGAAAGCGACCGACAGGCCCTTTTGCCCCGCAGCCAGATTGCGGCGGTAAAAGGCGTTCGATTCTTCGGCCGTGGAAAACCCCGCATATTGGCGGATGGTCCAGGGCCGTTCCACATACATGCTAGGATATGGCCCGCGCAAAAAGGGCGCAAAGCCGGGCATCCCATCAATGAAATCAAGGCCGGCGCGATCCTGTTCATCATAAAGGGGTTTGAGGTCGATCCCTTCCGGGGTGAGAAAAGCCGCCTGTTCCCGAGCATCCTTGTCTGGATGGGCAGGCTGATGCGCAGCGCTTTGGTCCGCAAACAGATCAAGGGCGGCAAAATCGGGGATGGCGCTCATGATCTGTCTCCTTCCATGTGATCCTTCAGATATTTTTGATCCCAGCGATCATGGGCCTCGCCCAATAGCTTCACCAGATCGATCCCCTGATGGATAAAGGCATCAACTCCTGCGGCGCGGAGTTCCGCCTCATCAGAACCGGCTCTGCACGCCAGATACACAAAGCCCGCCCCCGCCTTTTTCAAAGCTCGGGCCAAAGCCGCCCCATGCTCGGCATAATGGGCATCGGTACCGCAGATCACCGCCTCTGGGGCATCCGATCCGGCAAAAGCTTGGGCGATGGCCTCGGGCTCCATCCCGCCCGCACCGGCGATGGCGGCAATGCCGCCGGTTGCAAAAGCATTGCGCACCCAGTTGAGCCGGGCCCCATGATCGGCCAGCGCCCCCAAAGCCGCCAGATATATTCGTGGCCGCCCGCCACTATCAGCGGCTTTGGCAGCAGCTTTGGCATCAGCTTTTGCATCGGCTCTGGCGCGCAGATGTTCATAATCCTGCGCCAAAGGGCGGAAGGGTAAAGGATCAAGCCTTGCCGCATCATCGCGCGCCGAAAGCCCCCCCATTTCTCCCCCGGTTTGGCGAGCCAAGGCTTCTCGGTCCACAAGATCAAGAGGCACCGGCGGTTCATCAAGATTCGGGAATTCCGAAACACCGGTGATCGGCTGTTTGCGGCTTGCCAGATTTTTGGCTAAAGCCGACCAGCTTTCATCCAGAAGCTGCGCGATCATCCCCGAACACAAAGCCTTTTCCATTCCGCCCTGTTGTTCGATTTTGCGGAAAATCTGCGAGGCCGCCTGCGCCAGATCATGGGTTTGCGCCTCGATGGTAAAGGAGCCGCCCGCCGGATCGATGACCTTGTCAAGATGGCTTTCTTCCGCAAGAATAATCTGCACATTGCGCGCAATGCGCCGGGAAAAATCATCCGGCACACCTAAAGCATGGCGATGCGCCGCACTATGGGGCAGCACGGTGATCGCCCCTGCCCCGCCAATGGCCGCAGAAAAACAGGCGATGGTGGCCCGCAGCACATTCACCATGGGATCATAGCGGCTGATCATCCGTGGCGCGGTTTCAGCCGCCAGATCAATCGCCTGCTCATGCACTCCACAAGCCCCTAAAAGCTGCGACCATAAAAGCCGCATGGCCCGGAATTTGGCAATCGTTAAGGTGACATCACAATCCGCCATCAGGCTGAAGCTGATCTGCCGGGCGGCATCGTTTAGCGAAAGGCCCGCTTTTTCAGCGCATCGAAGATAAGAAAGCCCGCAGGCCAAAGCGATGGCCAATTCCTGTGCCGGGCTTGCCCCCGCCCCGTGATAAGCCCGGCTGCTCACGGAAAGCGCCCGGATATGGGGGGTGCGATCATGGCATTGGGCGGCAATCGCCCCGGCTTCCTTCATCGCATCGGGCAAGGACGATAAAAGGCTGCCCCCTTCGGCCAGCGCGCCTATGGGATCGATCCCAAATCCGCCCGCCATCCGGGTGGCTTTGTGCCCGCGCCGATCCCATAAGGCCATCAAAAGCGCAGCAGCAGCAGGCCCAAAACGCCCGGCATCCAGATAAACCGGGGCGAGATTTAAATCGACATCCGAAAGAAGGCGATCCAGATCATCCAGATCCCCCACCGCAACCCCTTTTTCCGCCATAGGATCAAGGCTGAGTAGACATTGGGTGGCGCCGCGCTCCAGATCCTTTAAAAGCTGGGCATTGGCGCGCACCGGATCGGGATGATCGATCCGCTGGCGGATCTGCCAGCCCCGGGCATCGCCCAAGCGGCGCCTGATCGGGGCATAAAGATGGGCGGGATCCGGATCAGGCTTTGGATGATCGCGGCAATAAAGGGGGGCGATAACAAAGCCATCCGGGCTGATGCTTTCCATCACTTTGGAAAAAGATCGCGCATCAAGGCCCTGCTCGATCAGCGCCTTCCAATCCTGATAGCCCACCCGATCAAAGGCTACGAAGGCATCTTTTTCACCATATGGCATAGCTGATCCCCAAAACGGCATGTCATCGAGACATCGGTTTAGGCCCGAACACCCTCGAAAGGCAAGACCAGCCACGCCATCGGATCAGCCAAAAAATGATAAAAAGCCCCTCACAGCGGGCTATAAAGCGCCCAGACCCGTGCAATAGGCAGGCCGAATTTGGTGATTTTGGTATCACTGGCCATCAGGCCATCCCCCAGCAACACCATATGATCGCGCAAACCAACCCGGATCGTTCCCGATTTTCCCGCATGATCAAGCCGATAGAGCCAGATGGCGGCCATGCTGCCCGCCCGGATGATGCGCGCCTTGCCCACCACATCTTCGGCCCTGGCCGACCAGCCCCCATCGGCCTTGATCATCTGCCAGCAGCGTTCAAAACGTTCGCCATCTTCATAGATCATCTGCTCATCGATCAACAAAGCGTCATCTTTCGCCTGTGCCTTGAATTCAGCAGTGAACCGCCGCATCTGCCCGCGCATATCTTCAACAAATCCCCGGCAAAAGCGCGGCGCGGAAAAATAAGCCATCAGATCGATGATCCCGTCTGCACCCGGCGGCACAGATGGATTTTGGGCCGCCTTTGCGGCAGGATGGGTGGGCGCTGGCATGGGGGCGATAACTCCTGTCACATCGTCATATCCATCTTACGCCCTATGAAATCTTTCAGATCATGTCACCACAAAGTGGATAGCAGGCGGATCGATGTGAGCATCAGAAAACAGCCAAAAAGGATCGAAAGGGTCCGCCTTTGCAGCCGATGGGCCAAGCGCGCGCCATAGGGTGCCGCCAGCACCGCCAAAGGCACCATCAACAAAACCGATGGCAGATGAACAAAACCGAGCATAGTGCGCATCCCCGTTGCCACTGACCAGCCGCTGATGACAAAACCCACCGCCCCCACAACACTGACCAAAGAGCCAACCAGAGCCGCCGTGCCCAGGGCCCGATGCACCGGCACCCCGAATAAAGTGAGATAAGGCACGGTAAAGGTGGAACCGCCAATGCCCATCATGCTGGCAAGGCTGCCAATCAGAAACGGGGCCACTGTTCCTGCCGGGCCTTTGGGCATGTCGGCCTTAAGGCGCATCCCATCCAAAGGCAAAAGCATCTTGATCGCCATGAAGAAAGCAAAGCCGGAAAAGAGCAGAACCAGGGCATCCCCCGGCATGAAACGGGCGGATAAGGCCCCCACCGCCGCCCCAATGGATACGGCAGGCACCCAAAGCCGGGCAAGCTGATAATCCACCGATCCATGGCGGGCATGGGCGCGGGCTGAGGCAAATGTTGTGGGGGCGATGATCGCCAAAGAACTGGCCACCGCCATATGCATCCGCCAATCCGCCGCCGCCCCTTGCAGCAAAAAAACCTGAAACAGGATCGGGGTCATGATGATGCCGCCACCGATCCCCAAAAGCCCGGCCAAAAGCCCGGCCACAATCGCCGCCACCGAAAGCAGGGCAGCCATGCTTAAAAGATCGATCATGAAATCTGGCACTTTATCGAGACTTTCAGGCCATATTGGAACAAAAGAACTAAAGAATCGCGGGAAACTCCGGCTGCCTATCACATCTTTTGCGCATCAAGGCGCAGGGATTTGATTTCATCGCGGATCAAGGTCAGATGCGGGGCTTCGGCATCCAAAATCGATAAAAACAGGCGCTTTTTCGTTTCCATGATATTGAAATTGCCCGATTGCACGGCTTCAGGGGCGGCGGTGGCCAGAATATCGACCAAACGCTCTGCCCCTGTGAGACGACCCCATAAATAATCATTCTCACGGAATTTCCGCGAGAAGAAGGCCCCGAAATTCCCCAGTTCCACGCCCTTCAAAATCTCGCGCGAGCTGCCTTTGCGCAGGCTGTTGGCATCATTCACAGAAATCCGATCAACCTTGATATCATCAAGCTCATCCAAAGATTTCCAGTGCGACATGGGAAAGGTCAGCACATCATAATAAGCAAAGCCAAGATAGGCGATCACCAATTCCCGCCACAGATAGGCATCGGGGCAATGCGTGCCTGCCTGCGCCAAAAGCTGATCGAGATCGATATCTGCAGCCGGTAAATTCATCTGCGCCGCCATCTGTTCCATCAGCGCATCAATCGCAGCCTGATCGGTTGCCGGGCCATTGGTGGCAGCATCGCAGCGCGGCCATTGATCGCGGCTTCTGATCTCATCCACCTGACGATAAAGGCTGGCCTTCAGGCTATTGAGCCAGGCCCGGGCCAAGCGGGGATCGCAGGCCCCATCATCGCGCAACAGTTCGCGATAAAGCTCATTCACCCTGCGGATCATGAAACGCATCCGGCGAATGCGATAGCGCACATCAAAGCGCCGCAAAAACCGGATCCAGATCACGCCATCGCTGTTTTGGCTTTGCTGCGAGGCATTGCCCACCGGGCGCACACCGGTGCGCCAAGCCCATTCATCGATCATCGCTTCAGATAGCATGCGATCCCGTAAGCGCGCGCAATATTGCAGTTTTTGTGCAACATCCGATAAAACCGACAGAACCTTGACCCGGGCATAGCCATCATAGGCATATGAGGCATCGCGCGCGGCACATTCATTGGCGGTGCCACGCCAGGTGATCAGCCGCCCCACATCGGGCGCAGCATCAAGGCGTTCACCCATCAATTCAGTGATCATCCGCATGACATTGGGGCGCACCGCTTCCACCACCTGCCTTTGCAGGCGCACATGGCGGTTGAATTCAGCCAGCCATTCCAGATCATCGCGGATCGGCTGATTGCGTGGAATATCCGACATCGCCGCCTTGATGGTTTTGAAAAAGCCCGGAATTTCGCGGGCAAAGCTGCGCCTCACTTCGGGATTGGGCTCGATATAAACCAGCCGACGATCCACTTCCCGATGCGCGGCCCGGCTCTGCACGGCTTCAATCGCCAAAGAAATCGGCTTGTTCATCAAAACGCTGCCATCGATGAAGGCCGCATCTTCGGGGTCTTCACCGGCATCGATCAGATCGGAAAAATTCTGTTCCAAAAAAGCCGCGCGCCCGATCCATGATATTTTGCGATCTTTGGCCACCGCATCCATTTCCGCCAAACGCGCCGGAGGAAAGGCCCCGGGAAAGCAGCTTGTGGCCCGCGCGGCGAAAGCCAAAGAGGCCCGATCATCCATCCCCATATCGCTGATGACTGTGCCATCGGCCTGCCGCACATAGGAAAACCGCAAAGTATGGCGATGCTCGCGTTCCTCGATCAAAGGCGGATCATGCAAAGTTATGGCTTCGCGATGACCCCAGAAATCGGTGGTGGTGACAAAAAGATCAAGCGCCTGCCCCCGAGGCAAAAGCGATTGCGGGCCGCCATCCGACCGCCCCATGGCCACCACCGCATCCAGCATCATCTGGCTCATTCTGACCCCGGAAAAGGGTGGCTCGAACCAGCGCGAGCGGGTGAACAGCGAAATTTTTTCCGTCACTTCGGGGTCTTGCCCCAAGGCCCCCAATTCTTCGGCGCGTTTTTTACGCCACTGCCCCAAGGTCCATAAAAAAGGCCGCATATAGGGCTTTGACCACAGGCCCGCCCGGCCCATGGGATCAAGCAATTCCGTGACATCGGCCAGATTGAGCCATAAATCGCGATGGGGATCGAGGGAGAGATCATAAGCCAAAGCCCGGGCCAGCATCACCGCATTGATCCCCCCGGCCGAGGCCCCGGCAAGCACATCCACAACCACCCGCAGATCAACATCAAGGCTGATGCCACACAGGCATTCATAATAAATCCGTTCGCTATCGGTTTCATCCCGAATGCCCGGCGTTGCGTCCTCATAGCTGCATTCGCCCCCCACCGAAAGGGTTCGCGCATCATGGCTTGCCCGCGAGGCCCGCACCAGTTTCAAGATTTCCTTGGTGATCCCGTGCATATAAACAGCGAGCGAAACCCCGCCATAACACACCAGCGCCAAGCGCAATTCCCGCTCATGAGGGGCGCCGGTCACATTCGCCTCATTCATCGCGTTCGTCTCTGGGGCCGCTCGCTGCTGATCCTGTGGATCATTGGTATCTGACATGATATTCCGCACTCGATGATGAAGCGCCTGTCTTTTCATGCTAACCCGTTCATCATAAGGGTGGAAGCGATCATCCATCACATCGAAGCTTTTCTGATCATAAACAGGTGAGATATGCAGCATGTGGTCATCATCGGTGGCGGTCAGGCCGGGGCGCAAACCGCCATCAGCCTTGCCAATGCCAAAAGCTTTGGCGGCACCATCACCCTCATCGGCGATGAAGCCATGCCGCCTTATGAACGCCCGCCGCTGTCAAAGGCGTTTTTGAAGGATGAGGTCGAGCCGGATGCGCTTTTCCTGCGCCCGCCCTCTTTTTACGCGGACAAGGGTATCCACCTCCTCACCGGCTTTCGGGCCTGCGCCATCGATACGGCTGGTAAGGAAATCCGGGATGCGGGGGGCCGCGTTCTTAGCTATGATCGGCTGGTTCTGGCCCTCGGTGCCCGGGCCAAAACCCTGCCCCCGGCTTTGGTCATGGGCCTGTCCGTGCATTATTTGCGCAGCCTTGATGATGCCATTGCCCTCAAAAACAAGCTGAAACCGGGCATCAGGCTGGCCATTTTGGGGGCCGGATATATCGGGCTTGAGGTGGCGGCTATTGCGGCAGCCATGGGGGCGAGGATCGATGTGATCGATATGGCCCCGCGCCTTTTGTCGCGCACAGCCTCGCCGGTCATTGCCGATTTTTTGCAAAGAAAACACGAGGCCATGGGCGTGCGTTTTCATCTGGGGGCTTATCTTGCGGGGATCGAACAGCAGATGAGCGGCTATCATTTGCGGCTTTCATCAGATCAGCAGATGACCGCCGATCTGATCCTTATTGGCATTGGCAGCCGCCCGGAAACAGCGCTGGCCGAAAGCGCCGGGATCAAAACCGATGATGGCATTCTGGTAAATGAATGGGGCGAAACATCGATTCCCGATATTTATGCCTGTGGCGATTGCACCCGTTTTCCTTATCCCGATGCGGGGCTTATTCGTTTGGAATCGGTGCAAAATGCCGTGGATCAGGCCAAAGCTGTGGCCCAGAACATTCTGGGCATCCCCACCCCCTATCGGCCCACGCCCTGGTTCTGGTCGGATCAATATCATTATAAGCTGCAAAGCGCAGGATTGATCCCCACAGATGTGAACGCGCCATCCCACCAGATGATCAGCCGCCATTCGGCAGATGGGGACTCCATCAGCCTTGTGCATCTGGTCGATAACCATATTCGGGCGGTTGAGGCGATCAACCAAACAAAGGATTTCATACAGGGAAAATCCCTGATCGCCAAAGCCAGCCGCCTTGATCCGGCCCGGGTCGCCGATCCTGTGATCCCGTTGAAAGACTGCCCAGCAGATTGAAAGGGGGCAGATTGAAAGAGGGCGGATGGAAACATGGGATGGGTCGTCTGATCAGGAATTTGCTGCGTAAAGTGATTATGGGCAAACAAGGGAAGGCTTCAACCATGACAGACAATCTGAACATTGCGCCGCAATCAAGGGATCAGCCGCCCCCCATCGTCAATTCCGGGCTTTTTTTCAGCCGCTTTCTCTTTTCATTCACCAAGCTGGGCTATCAGGCCCATGGCGGTTCCCAAAGCTTCAGCTACCCGCAGCTTTTGGGCAAAAGCATCCTGATCACCGGGGCGACCGGCGGCATTGGGGCGGCCATCGCCGATCTGTGCGCCCGCAATGGGGCCCGGGTTTATGGGATTGGCCGCAATGCAGAAAAGCTCGATGCCATCGCCCGCAGGCTCGGCCCGCAGCCGGGGGATTTCATCCCCCTCAAAGCCGATTTTTCCAAAGCCGATGAGATTAAAAATCTGCTTCACCAGATGACGCAAAACGGCATAAAAATCGATGCCCTGATCAATAATGTGGGGATTTTGAACCATCGCTATCAGCAAACGGCGGATGGCCATGATCTGATGTATGCGGTGAATCTGCTCAATCCCTATCGGTTGACCGAAGGGCTGATCAATAACAAGCTTTTGGGCGATGGCGGGGTGATCGTGAATATGGCATCCGGCGGGCTTTATACCCTGCCCCAAAATCTGTATTTTCTGGAACAATCAGAGGATCATTTCAATGGGGCTGCAGGCTATGCCAGCCATAAACGCGCGATGATCACCCTATCGGATCAGTGGAGCCAGATAAAGGGCATCCGCGCCTATAGCATGCATCCCGGCTGGGTGGATACCGATGGCGTGCAAAAAAGCCTGCCGCTCTTTCGCAGACTTCTGGCGGCCATCCTGCGCAGCCCCGAACAAGGCGCCGATACCGCCCTTTGGCTGATCGCCCAAAGGCCAAAGATCGTCGCCGGGGCCTTGTGGTTCGATCACAAGGCACGCCCGGCGCATGTTTTCAAGCAAACGAAAAAGCCATATGCCCGGGCTGCCGACATTCTGGCAAAGCTGGCGCAGGATGCGGCCTGAGCCCATGAGCTCAGAGCCGCTTATCCTCATTATTGCGTGTCGCGCATTTTTTGATAAATTGCGGCACCATTGCGGGCCTGATCGGATGCCCCTGAAATATCACCCTCCAGATCCTTGATACCGATGGATGCCTGCTCCACAGCCGTGGCTGCCGATTGCATATTCTGGGAAATATCCTCGGTCACGGCGCTTTGTTCCTCGATAGAGGCGGAAATTTCATTGATATTCGTTTCCATATTGCGCACCGCATCGCCAATGGCACCAAGCTTGGTCACCACATCCTTTGAAACGGTTTGCATCCGGGTGATTTCACTGCCGATCTGGCCGGTGGCACTGGCCACCTGATTGGCCAGCGATTTCACCTCACTGGCGACCACGGCAAAGCCCCGCCCCGCCTCACCGGCGCGCGCCGCCTCGATCGTGGCATTCAAGGCCAGCAGATTGATCTGCGAGGCGATATCATCGATCAGGCCCACGATCTTGTTCATCGCTTCCGCCGCCGCGCTCAATTCAGTTGTAGATTGATCGGCATCGGCGGCATCGCGCGCCGTAACGCTGACAACAGAGCCGGTTTGCATCACATGCTGGGAAATTTGCACGAAACTTGCGTGCAGTTCTTCGGCCGCTGCGGCCACCGCCTGCACCGTGCCATCGGTTTGCCCCACCGCACTTGCCACCGAAGTCCCCTTGGCCAAAGCCTTGCCAATGGCATCCTGAATACGGGTGAGCGCGCCATCCAATTCTTCAGCAACCTTGCTTTGCTGTTGGCGCTTTTCAACCATAGAGGTGATATCCACGGCAAATTTTACAACCTTGTTCGGGCGGCCATCCGGCCCCATCACCGGATTATAGGTGGCCTGAAGCCAGACGATCTTTCCGTTCTTGCCTAAACGCTTATATTCGCCGCTTTGATATTTGCCCGCAGCCAGATCGCGCCAGAATTCCTTGTAGCTTTCCGATGATCGATGTGCGGGTTCAACAAACAGGCTGTGATGCCTGCCTTTAATCTCATCGAGGCGATAGCCAATGGCGGCCAGAAAATTATCGTTCGCGGTGATGATCGTGCCATCAAGATCAAATTCGATCACTGCCTGCGCCTTATCAAGGGCCTTCAGCTTGCTTTCACTTTCCGCGCTGGCCAATTTGGCCGCCGTGATATCGCTGGCGAATTTGACGATTTTGACAATCCTGCCATCACGATCAGCGATGGGATTATAGGTGGCCTGCAACCAAACCGTGCGGCCATCTCTGGTGCGTCGGGAAAATTCCCCGCTTTCATGGCGACCTTGGGCCAGATTGGTCCAGAATTCGGCATAAGCGCGCGATTGCGCATGGCTTTCTTCAACGAACAGACGGTGATGCTGGCCTTTGATTTCATCTTGCCGATAGCCCATCACATCCAGAAAATTCTGATTGGCATCCAGAATATGGCCCGAGGGATCAAATTCGATCAGCGCCTGAGAACGATCCAACGCCATCAGCTTGCCCGCCGCATCGATATTGCGTTCTTCGGTGTCGGTGATATCGGTGGCCACCTTCACCACCTTTGTCACCCGGCCCTGCGGATCTTGCACCGGTGCATAGCTGGCCTGCAGCCACAGCTTTCTGCCATCTTTGCGCCGCCTTTGAAAAACGGCGGATTGAGTCTGGCCTTTCGCCAAAGACGCCCAGAAATCGGAATATTCAGGACTTTGGGCTAGATCGGGATCAAGGAAAAGGCGGTGATGCCGACCTTTGATTTCATCGAGCCGATAGCCAATAGCGGCCAAAAAAGGCGCATTGGCAGTGATGATCGTGCCATCGATCTTGAACTCGATCACGGCAAAGCTTTGATCCAAAGCCCGCAGCACAGGGTTATGATGAGTCTTGTAGCCATTCGCAGCGCCAACCGGAATATTTGCCAGAAAATTTGGCAGAAAATTTACACGCATAAGTTTCAATCGTCCCTTTTATATAATCTGTTTTTATCATGATCCATGCTGCTATGCAACACCGACGACACAAGCTGAAACAATCTTTACAATAAGTACGTTAAAAAAGTGTAAATTACAGTTGACAATTAGGTGTCAGCCCGCCAATGCCGATTTTAAATCCGCTGCACGCATAGGCAAATCACGCAGGCGCACGCCGGTGGCAGCAAAAATGGCATTGGCAATAGCCGGAGCCACCACAATCACCCCCGGTTCGCCCAAGCCCGATGGCATATGATCATTTTCAATGAATTCGATATCGAGTTCCGGCACCTGATCCATGCGCAGGGGTGTATAGCGATCGAGATTGCGATCCGCCATCATTCCATCCTTCAGCGCAGTGCCTTCATAAAGCGCCATGGAAAGCCCCCAAAGGCTTGATCCTTCCATTTGCGCCAGCGCCCCATCGGGATGCACGATGGTGCCCGCATCCACAATGGACAGCAGCCGCTTCACCCGCACAGTGCCAGACTTTTTATCCACCGCCACATGGGCAATGCAGGCAACCCATGTGGGCATGGCCCGTTCCTGCCCAAAACAGGTGGCAACGCCCATCCCCTCGCCCTCGGGCAAAGACCCGCGATCCGCCCACCCGGCTTTTTCGGCCGCGCGTTCCAACACCGCTTTCAAGCGCAAGGCTCCGCCCATATTGGCCGGGCTGTCACCCGCATTGCGGCCCTTGCCATCAAGCAGAGAGAGGCGAAATGCCACGGGATCGACGCCTGCGGCATGGGCCACTTCATCCATATGCTGCTCAACGGCCCAACCCGTCCATCCCGGTCCCACGGATCGCAGCCAGCCGGGCAGAAAGCTTTCCTGCACCAGATCATTGCGGATCGCCCGCACCCGCTGGTTTTCGATACTGTACCAATGATCGGCGCCGCTGATCGAAAAGCTATCGACCTTGCCGCCGCCCTCGATCTTTTCGGCCAGAAAGCCCGGCGCCATGGAATAAGTCGGCCAGCCTGCGGCAGCCGCATGATCATAGGCGATCGGCTTTCCCGTTTCATCAAGGGCGGTTCGCACCTTTTGCACCGAAGGCGAACGGGCGCAATCAAAGCCCGTATCATCGGCGCGGGTGAAAATCATCTTCACCGGCTTCCCCAACGCCTTCGCGGTCAGGGCTGCGGGAATGATATAATCGCCATAAAGCCTGCGCCCGAAACCACCCCCCAGATAATATTGGTGCAAGGTGATCTGATCTTCCGTCACGGCCAAAGCTTTCGCCACGACAGGCAGGATGAGCGATTGCCATTGATTGCCGGTGTGGATGTGCCAATGCCCATCCTTTTCAAAGGCCAGGGCATTCACCGGCTCAAGCTGGAAATGCAGCACGCTATGGGTGCGATAGGTGCTATCAACCACGGATGCCGCCCTCGCAAAAGCCTGATCCACCTCGCCTTCCCTCACCCATAAAGCCCCGCTTTGGGGATCGTTCACAAGGCGGGCACCTTCATCAAGCAGGGCCTGTTCATCCATCTTGGCATTCGGGCCGGGCTTCCATGTCACCTTCAGGGCATCCACGGCCCTGTTCGCGGCATGGGTGCTGGTGGCGGTCACCGCCAGCCAGCCCTGGCAGGTGCCCGATGGATCATCGATGCGAATGGTTTCCAAATAGCCGGGGATTTTTTGGGCCGCGCCGTCATCCACGGATTGGATCACCGAGCCATAGCGCGTGGGCGGCAAAACCGGCCGTGCATAAACCATCCCATCCACCGCCGCATCGATGCCATAGCGCGCGGCACCTGTGGTTTTTTCCGGAATATCAAGCGCCGTGCCGGTGGTTCCCAAAATCCGCCTTTCGCTGGCGGGCTTCAGGCTGAGGGCGGCCAGTTCCTCATCGGAAAAGCTGCGATCCACCGCACCTGCAGCCACAATTTTGGCATAGCTGATCTTTTGATCCTTGCACATCACCATGCTTTGGCGGGCAATGCACTGATCTACGGGCATATCGAGCAATCGCGCCCCGGCTTCGATCATGGCGATGCGACCCGCCGCCCCGGCGCGGGACAGCTGATCGAATGTGGTGTGCACCGACCAGGAACCGCCCGTGACCATATAGCCCCATTTGGGATCGCTATCCACATGCACGATCTCAACATCCGCCCAATCGGCTTCCAGTTCCTCGGCCACCACGCGGGCCAGCGCCGTGCCCACATGCTGGCCCATTTCCGCCTTGGCGATATTGACCAGAATGCGACCATCCGGCCCTAATTGAACCCATATGCTGGGGGCATAGGCCCCTGCGCCCAATGTTTTGGCAGCGCCCAAAACCGGGGCGCGGGCGGCAAAAGCCATCATCAGCCCACCGGCAACAGACCCCACCAGAAACTGACGCCGCGTCGCTCCGCTCTGCATGATGCGCGTGCTCAAATCAGCCATGGTTCGTCTCCGCATTCATCGGGGTCATGTCGGCCGCCTTTTTAATGGCCCGCCGGATGCGCGCATAGGCCATGCACCGGCACAGATTGCCGCTCATCGCCTGATTGATATCGTCATTCGTGGGGTTTTTCACATCGGCCAAAAGCTGGGCCGCCTGCATGATCTGGCCCGATTGGCAATAGCCACATTGGGGAACCTGCTCCTCCACCCATGCCTGTTGCAAGGGATGATCGCCCGCAGCCGACAAACCCTCGATGGTGGTGATATCGCGATCCTGGGCCATCGAAAGCGGGGTGATGCACGATCGGGTGGCGATGCCATCCAGATGCACCGTACAGGCTCCGCACTGGCCGATGCCGCATCCGAACTTGGTGCCCAAAAGACCGACATCATCGCGGATCACCCACAAGAGCGGGGTGTCATCCGGGGCATCCACCGTCACTGCTTTTCCGTTCAGTTTGAACTCGGCCACGGCCCTCTCCCTGCACTGAAATCATCGGATCGTCATAATCTGCACGCCTTATAAAGGCTATCCGGTCTTTGGCGCAAACGCATTGCGCCACCAAAATCGGCTGCCGCTTAGCATCATATGACAAATCAGGATCACTTTTAAGAGCGCATAGTGCAAATGCCCATGATCTCACCTATTTAAAGGATTCATTCACACAGGATTTTTTATGGCTCAGATGAATTCGAAAACCAAAGCGCCCGCTTATGACAAGAAAACCGCCCTCGTTCTGCAAGGAGGAGGTGCGCTCGGCAGCTATCAGGCCGGTGTGTATGAAGCGATGGACGGCACGGATTATCAGCCCGATTGGGTGGCGGGGATTTCCATCGGGGCCATCAATGCCGCGATCATCGCCGGCAATGAGCCCAAAGACCGGGTGGCCCGCTTGCGTGATTTCTGGAACACCATCACCGCCCCCACCGCCTTTTGGCCCGCAGCACCCTCCGGCCCTTTGCGCGTTTTGCAAAAATCCCTTGGCGCCAATATGGCTTTGATGTTTGGCCAGCCGGGATTTTTCAAGCCCCTCAGCCTTAGCGATTGGCTGGCCCCTGAAAAGCCCAGCAGCTATTATTCCACCGATGCCTTGAAACAAACCCTGCTTGATCTCGTGGATTTCGAGCGCATCAATCACCCCGATGAAATGCGCCTCAGCGTGGGGGCGGTGAATGTCCAAACCGGTCGTTTTGCCTATTTCGATAATCGCGATATCACCATCCGGCCCGAACATATCATGGCCAGCGGTGCCCTGCCGCCCGGCTTTCCGCCGGTTGAAATCGATGGCCAATATTATTGGGATGGCGGGCTGGTTTCCAACACGCCCTTGCAATATGTGCTTGATTACTATCCCCGCCGCAGCCGATTGACCTTTCAGGTCGATGTGTTTCAAGCCTTTGGCCCCCTGCCCCAGGATCTGAATATGGTATCGGAACGGGAAAAGGATATCCGCTATAGCAGCCGCACCCGGGTGAATACCGATGCCTTTGCGCAAAAGCATGATGTGCGCCACGCCATCAATGAATTGCACAAGCTTCTGCCCAAAGAACTGGCCGACAGCCCCGAGGCCAAACGGCTTTATGCCCATGGCTGCGTAACCGAAATGGATATCGTGCAGATCATCTATCGGCCCACAGAGCCGCAAGGCGCATCGAAGGATCATGATTTCAGCCGCACAACCATGGACAGACGCTGGCAACAGGGCTTATCCGATGCCCGCCTCACCATGGAAGCCCAGCCCTGGCTTGCCCCCAATCATGAAAACAAGGGCGTGCGGCTTTTCGATGTGATCCATGATCGCCTGATGGCCGAGATGAAAAAGAAGCAGTCCGCACCCCTGAAAGCTTCCTGAAAAAAATGCGACCATGGCAGCGGCGGCTTTGCCCCCTGCCCCCATTCATTCGATTTCAAAAGGATAGTTTATGACCCGCTTTAAAGATCAGATCGCCATCATCACCGGTTCGGCCAGCGGCATTGGCAAGGAAATCGCCTTTGCCTTTGTGAAGGAAGGGGCAACGGTAGTGATCGCCGATCTGAAAATGGATGCCGCCCAGAAAACCGCCGAAGAGATCATCGCCCAGGGCGGCAAGGCTTTGCCCATCGAAATGGATGTCACCAAAGAAGATCAGGTGAATGCGGGCATCGACAAAGTGCATCAAACCTATGGGCGGATCGATTGTCTGGTGAGCAATGCCGGGGTGCAGATCGTCCATCCCATCGAAGACTTTCCCTATGATCAATGGAAATTGATGCTGGCCGTGCATCTTGATGGTGCCTTTCTGACCACCAAAGCCTGTTTGAAATATATGTATCCGGCCAATTCGGGATCGATCATCTATATGGGCTCGGTTCATTCCAAAGAAGCATCGCCCTTGAAATCGGCTTATGTTACGGCAAAGCATGGGCTTTTGGGATTGGCGCGGGTGCTGGCAAAAGAAGGGGCAAAGCATAATGTGCGGGCCAATGTGGTGTGCCCCGGCTTTGTGCGCACGCCTTTGGTGGATAAGCAGATCCCCGAACAGGCCAAGGCCCTGGGCATCAGCGAGGATGAGGTCATCAAAAATGTGATGCTGAAAAATACCGTGGATGGGGAATTCACCACGGTGGAAGACGTGGCGCAGGCGGTGTTGTTTTTCGCCGGCAGCCAATCAAAGGCACTGACCGGGCAATCCCTGATCGTCAGCCATGGCTGGGTGATGGAATGATCCAAAGCCACCCTATCCGGGTTTAAAATCGTGCCCTCTTTCGGTTTATCCTGAACCCGATTCGGGGCATGGATGATCGCTCCCTTTCCCAACGATCCCGGTCTGTTTCACCACAGGCCGGGATTTTTATTTTAATTGTCCCGATATGATACAAAAATTTGATCCCGTGCTAAAAATATTAACAAAGTGTTAAAAATAGTCTTGTTGCTGTCATAAACAGACGATAGCGTTCATGCGGGTCATTCAATCAAGGGGGAAACCATGACGTATTTTCGTCGTTCCAGATTTTTGTCGGCGCTATCCGCCGCCGCTATTTTAACGGGCAGCGCCGCGCCCGCCTTTGCCACGCCGTTTTTCAATGAAATCCATTATGATAATACAGGCGGTGATCAGGGTGAATTCATCGAAATCGCCGGTCTTGCCGGTACCGATCTCAATGGCTGGACGGTTGAATTGATCAATGGCGCAAATGGCGCTGTTTACAATACCATCAATCTCGGCGGCATCTTGGGCAATGATCTCAATGGTTTTGGCTTTGAAACCCTGAATTTCGGGGCCAATGGCATCCAGAATGGCGCGCCAGATGGCATGGCGCTGGTGGATAGCACCGGCCGGGTCGTGCAATTTTTAAGTTATGAGGGCACATTCGTCGCCACCTCTGGTGCCGCCACGGGCCTGAGCAGCACCGATATCGGTGTCAGCGAAACGGGCAGCACGCCCATCGGCTTTTCCGTGCAGGTGACAGGCAATATCAGCGGTGGCGATCTCGTCACCGATGCATCGGGCCGTTTGACCACCGCCTTTCAATGGGAAGCCCCGGCGGCCAATACCGCAGGCGCTGTGAACAATAATCAAACACTCGATGGCGAGGGCAGCGAACCCCCGCCCCCGCCACCTCCGCCTGTTGCCGTAGCAGTGAGCATTCCCACCATTCAGGGCGCCGGGCATCTTTCAGCCTTTGTTGATCAGCAGGTTGAAACCAGCGGGATCGTCACCGCTGTGGCCAATAATGGCTTTTACATGCAGGATCCAATCGGGGATGGCGATGATGCCACATCGGATGCCCTGTTCGTTTTCACCGGCACGGCCCCCGATGTTGCGGTGGGGGATAGCGTTTCGATCAATGGCACAGTGGGTGAATTCACCCCGGGTGGTGCATCGAGCAATAATCTTTCCACAACCCAGATCACCGGCCCCATCATCACGGTGGAAAGCCAGGGCAATGCCCTGCCCGCAGCCACCATCATCGGCAATGGCGGACGCCAGGCCCCCACCCAAAGCATCGACAGCGATAATTTCGCCAATTTCAACCCTGAAACCGATGGTATCGATTTCTTTGAAAGCCTTGAAGGCATGCGGGTGACCTTATCGGATGCCCAGGCGGTGGCGACAACCAATCAATTTGGTGAAATTTTCGCGGTCGCCGATCAGGGTGCCAATGCCACCGGTATGAATGCACAAGGCGGCATCACTATATCCGAAGGCGATTTCAATCCCGAACGCCTGCAGATTGATGACACTCTGCTGGCAGGTAACAGCCCTGCCGTGCAGATGGGCGACAAGCTGGGCGATGTCACGGGTGTCATTGCCTTCAACTTTGGCAATTTCGAATTGCTGGCAACCGAAGCCCCTGAGGTGACCGCCGGTTCCATCGCCCCGGAAACCGCCAGCATTGCGGTGGGCGGCGATCGCTTGAGCGTTGCCACCTATAATGTGCTTAATCTCGATCCATCGGATGGCCCTGAAAAATTTGCCGGTCTTGCGCGGCAGATCGTGGATGGTCTGCTCAGCCCCGATATCATTGGCCTGCAGGAAATCCAGGATGGCAGCGGCCCCACCAATGATGGCACCACATCGGCAGCCCTGACTTTGCAGATGCTGATCGATGCCATTGTCGAAGCCGGTGGGCCCCGCTTTGAATTTGCCGAAATCGCTCCGGTGAATAATACCAGCGGCGGCGAGCCGGGGGCGAATATCCGCACGGCATTCCTTTATAACCCTGATCGTGTGGATCTGGTTCCCGGATCTTTGATGATCCTGCCCGGTTCCGATAGCGATCCCGCTTTCGACAATGCCCGCAAACCACTGGTCGCCACCTTTGTTTTCAATGGTCATGAAGTGACCATCGTCAATAATCACTTCACCTCGAAGGGCGGTTCCTCTCCTTTATTTGGCACCGTTCAGCCATCGATCAATGGCGGTGAAGACAAACGTGTGGCGCAGGCAACCATGGTCAACAACTTCATCCAGAGCCTGCTGTCTGATAACCCTACGGCCAATATCATTGCTTTGGGTGATCTGAATGAGTTCCAGTTCATGGCACCGCTTTTGGCCCTGACCGGGCTGACGGCCAATCAGATTTTGTTCAATCTGGCACAATTGCAGCTATCGCCCGAAGATCTCTTTTCCTTCATCTTCGAGGGCAATGCGCAGCTGCTTGATCATATCTTGATCTCGTCACAACTCTTGCAGCACAATCCACTCATCGATATCGTTCACCTCAATAGCGGCCTTTTGGAATTCTTTTCTGATCATGATCCGATCCTTGCCAGCTTCTTACTGCCACAGCTTGTTGATATCCCTACGGTCTCAAGCCTGCTGCTGTTTCTGGTCGGCTTTTTCCTTCTGGTCGCCTTGTCCCGCAAACGGTCTTTAGCCTTAAGGTCATGAGTATTTTATGATTGACATCTCATCCAAAAAACTGCCGCTGAGCCTCGTGCTCAGCGGTTTCCTGTTTGCCGCCACCGCTTTTGGTGGGGGTGTCGCACAGGCCGCCGATAAAGACGGCAATCTTGCGATCAAGGGCATGGGGCTTGCGAAATGCAGCGCTTTTGTCGAATCGCTTGATGCCCGCGATGATCGGATCGATGCCTATTTCGGCTGGGCTTCGGGCTATCTCACTGCGGTCAATCAATATGAGCCCGGAATTTATGATATCGTTGATTGGCAATCGGATGGCTATATCGCGATTTCCTTGAAAAACTGGTGCAGCGCCAATGCCGACGAGCCTTTTTTCGCGGCGGTTTATGCCATGGTCAAAAGCTTAAAGCCCGATGCGGTAAAGGCTGAAAGCCCCTTGGTCGAGATTGCGGGGGCCAGCAATTCCATGCGGCTTTATCGCAGCACCCTAGATCGCATTCGCGAACGCCTGGCCGCACTGGGCTTTCACAATCCATCGGCGCAAGGCGAGGATGATTTGAAATCGGCGATCACCCGTTTTCAGGCTGCCCGTGGGCTGCCCGCGACCGGGGCCCCCGATGATCCAACCTTGTTCATGCTCTTCAAAGAATAGCAGACCTTAAAAAACCGCGTGCCCGGCTCATCCATCTGATGATCCGGGCACGCGGCTGAGTTTTAGAGTCTACCCCTAAAGCTTGGGCGATGACCTAGAAACGCCCGCGCACCTCAAGGCCAAACATCCGAGGCGGCCCGGCAATCTGGGTCGGCAAGCCAAATCCACCACCTGTATTTCCGCTATCGATCAGGAAATTCTTGTCGAAAGCATTTTCCACAAAGCCCCCGATGGAAAGCTGGCCATCCCGCACCTGAAAGCCTCCGCGCAAATCTGCCAGCCCGAAAGAAGGCTGCTGATTAACGCCGCCGCTTTGCTGATTATCATCAGTGAAAAAGATGCGGCTGGTATAGGTATAGCTGGGATTGAGATAAAAGCTCACCCCTTTGCCCATAGGCACCAACAGATCGGCCCCGATGGCAAAAGAATGTTTCGGGCTGATCCGAAAGCGATCCCCCGCAACGAAACCAACCGTATCTTTCGGCCCGAATTTGGCTTCATCTCCTGAAATTTTGGAGTCAAGAAAGCCATAATTGGCAAAGAAGAACAATTCCGGCATCACCTGCCAGCGCAGATCCGCCTCAAAACCAATGGTGCTGGCTTCCCCATCATCGGATGTAATGGCATCCAATGTGGTCGTTTCGGGATTATCGATGGTTGTCAGGAAATTATTGAAATCATAGTAGAAAACAGCCGCATCAAGGGTCATCCGGCCACCAAGGAAGCTGGATTTCAGCCCCGCTTCATAGCTATTGAGGGTTTCTGCCTTGAATTTCTGGATCAGATTTGTGGCCCCTTGCTCTTCCAAAGTTTCGGGCCGCCGACCCCGCGCATAGCTGATATAGGCATTGAGCGTATCGGTCAGCGCATAGCGGGCCGCGATGCGCCCGGTGATGCCGGTAAAGGTATCATCCATCTCATCGATCCCGCTGCCCGCAGCGCCGATGCGGAACAAGGGCAAAACAAAATTATTGGGGAAGCTGGGCGCGCGATTGGGGGAGAAATCCGGCACGATCAGCGCACTTTCCACATCTGAGAATGAAAAGCGCATACCGCCGGTCAATTCAAGCCGGTCGGTCACCGCCCAAGAGGCATCGGCGAACAGATCATAGCTGTAATTTTCGCCCCGATTGGTTTGTTCTTCGATGAATGGATCATCGGGAAAGCCGGGCACAAGATTAACCCGGCCATCCGCCCCCACAAAAGGGGTTCCAAGTATCAGATTGGCAAACACCCGTTCATCGGTGACCGAAACAACGCGCTGGGTGCCCTTTTCATAAAAGAAATTGGCCCCGATAAAACCGGCAAGACCATTTCCGCCATCATAATCAAGCCGCACTTCCTGGCTGAACTGATCGCTTGATGCATCTTCGATAAATTCCAAAAAGCGCGCTTGAAACCCATCGGCATCGAAGAGTTCAACGGCATCGAAGGTCCGCCAACTGGTGATCGCACTGAAGCCCAAAACATCGGAAATCTCATAGCGGCTATCAAGGGTTGCGCTCCAAAGCTCACGCTTTATGCCAAGATCAGCACCCTGATCGAATTCGGCAAAGCTAAAGGGGCTGGTATCACCGCCCGTAGGCGCTACCACCGTGCTTTTGAACGCCGTGCCCGGCTGATCATCATTTTGATAATTAACGATCAGAGTGGTGGAAAACGGGCCTTCCGGGGTATAAGCAAGGGACCCCCGCAGGGCAAAAGTGCCAACGCCCTGCAAATCACTGCCTGCAAGCTTGGCATTGGGATTTTGCGATTGCGCTTCGCCAGTGATATTTTTGATATGCCCATCCCGCTCGCGATATTGCCCGGCGATGCGGAACAACAACAGATCATCGATGATCGGGGTGTTGAAATGTCCTTGGATTTTACGTTGATTAAAATCCCCGATCTCGGCCGCAAATGAACCATTGGTGGCATTCTCAGGCCGAGCGGAAATGAAATTGATCGCCCCTACCATCGCGCCCCGGCCCAAAAGCGTGCTTTGCGGCCCTTTCAAAACCTCGACCCGCTCCAGATCGAACAAGGCAATGGATGATCCGCGCGGACGGCTGATATCCACCCCATCCTGGAACACCGAAACCCGGGGCTGGGTGGTGGCGGCCCCATTATCGGTGGTGATCCCGCGCACATTGATCGCAGGATTATTGACGCTCTGCTCATCAATCCGCACACCGGGGATAAAATCCGACAAGCGATCAATCTCATCGATCCCTTGGCGTTCCAGAAATTCCGGGCTGAAGGTTGTCATGGTGATCGGCACATCGATGGCCGCCTGCTCGCGCTTTTGCGCGGTCACGATGATTTCCTCAAGCTGTTTGCGCCCGGCTTCATTGGCTTCATTGGCCGTAATGGCTTGCTGCGCCCAAGCGCTGTTTGATGCCCCATTGATGAGAGAGATCAGGGCAATCCCTGATAATAAGGCCGACCGTCTATGAGCCTTCGATAACATGACCGTTTCCCCTTTGTGCTATTGTTCGTGCGGTGAAACACCACCAAGGCACAGCTAGAGACGGTTAATGTCATTCCTGTATCGCTATTATGATCTTCCAATGACGAAAGAGCCTTTGCCCCAAGGCCACCCATAGGAGTATGGCTTCAAAGCCGACATGAACAGGCAAAAGGCTTGGCGTGTTGGGGCCTTTTGCTGATAAATTTCAGGGCTGATCCACTGCTGTCCGGTTTAAATTTGTGGACATGATGCACGGTGTTGATTCTACTCGTGTTCAGACGTTGGAGCGT
>NZ_JARKVQ010000021.1:0-38418 GCF_029946565.1 Iodidimonas sp. MBR-22 | reverse complement strand
TCAACCCGGCCCGTCACAACCGTGCCACGGCCCGAAATCGAAAACACATCTTCAATCGGCATCAAAAACGGCTTGTCGATCGGACGCTCAGGCGTCGGAATATAGCGATCAACTTCCGCCATCAATTCCAGAATCTTGGTCGCACCAATCTCGGGGTTCTTGTCTTCCAAAGCCGCAAGCGCCGAGCCCGAAACAATCGGAATATCATCCCCAGGAAATTCATAGGCGCTCAAAAGCTCACGAATCTCAAGCTCAACAAGCTCCAAAAGCTCTTCATCGTCAACCTGATCAACCTTGTTCAAAAACACAACAAGCGAAGGAACACCAACCTGACGCGCCAGCAGAATATGCTCGCGCGTTTGCGGCATCGGACCATCCGCAGCCGATACAACCAGAATCGCCCCATCCATCTGCGCCGCACCCGTGATCATGTTCTTCACATAATCCGCATGGCCCGGGCAATCCACATGCGCATAGTGACGGTTTTCCGTCTCATATTCCACATGCGAGGTCGAAATCGTGATCCCACGCTCCCGCTCCTCTGGCGCCTTATCAATATTCGCATAATCCGTGAACGTCGCCCCGCCCGTCAGCGCCAAAACCTTCGTAATCGCCGCCGTCAGCGTCGTCTTGCCATGGTCAACATGGCCAATCGTCCCGATATTTACGTGCGGCTTGTTCCGCTCAAATTTCGCCTTCGCCATTTCATGGTCCTTTGCTCGACTGTCAAATCTATGCGCGCCTTCTACAGGCGGGCTGGCTGAGCCGGGGCATCAACCCGCGCGCGACAGCCTACAGGGCGTCCTCATAATCACCGATTTTCCTCGGGTCAAGGGATTGTCTGCACCAAGGGCGCAGGCTTTTCATTTTCAGACTTTTCTGTGGAAAATACCAGTGGAGCGGGCGACGGGAATCGAACCCGTATCTCTAGCTTGGAAGGCTAGGGTCTTACCATTACACAACGCCCGCGCAGTTCTGGCCTTGCCTTGTCATCGGGCCGATCCCGGATGGTGGCCAAGTCTGGATGGCGGCCAAATTCGGATGGTGGCCAAGTCCGGATGGTGGAGGGGGCAGGATTCGAACCTGCGTAGGGAAACCCGGCAGATTTACAGTCTGCTGCCTTTAACCACTCGGCCACCCCTCCATATCCATGCGGCGATGATCGAACATCCATCCGCGTGGGGCCGGACTATCCGCAAATTGAACGGGTTGTCAACATTCCTCTCATGGAAAACTGCGTGGGCCTTGCACCTTTTTTCCCGACTGCCTATAGCACAGCCATGACCCAGACTGGAAAACCACGTAAAAACCACCCCTCTCGGCCAAAAGCTGCGCCCGAGCGCACAGAGAGCCGTGGGCCCGGACAAAAGAGCATGGCAGGGCAAAACCCCAACCACAAAACCGGGGCCAACCACAAAGCCGGGGCTGATCATAAACCCAAGCCCCATAATCCCAAGGCCCATAATCCCAAGGCTGGCCACCGCCCATCCCCGCCCAGCGGATTATTGATCCATGGCCGCCATGCGGTGATCGCGGCTTTGGCCAATCCCGCCCGGCACACCATCCGCCTCCATGCCACAGAAGCCGCCCACAAAGCCCTAGGGGCCGAGATCGACATCCCCCAAAGTCTGGCCGTCCGGCTCACCGATCCGCGCAATCTGGCCGCAATGGTGCCCGCCGAAACGCCGACTCAGGGGCTCGTTCTGGAAGCCCATCCTTTGCCGCCGCGCAGTCTCCATGATTTTCCACCCCAAAAGGATGGCCGATCCCTGATCATCATGCTCGATCAGGTCGAAGATCCCCATAATGTGGGGGCGATCCTGCGCAGTGCAGCGGTTTTTGGGGCGCAGTGTCTGATCACGCAAGATCGCCATGCACCACCCGAATCAGGGGTATTGGCCAAGGCGGCATCGGGCGCGCTGGATATCGTGCCCTGGGTGCGGGTGACCAATATTTCCGCCGCCCTCGATCAATTGGCAGAGATGGGTTATTGGCGGATTGGCCTTGCCGGTGAAGGCGACACCGATCTGGCACAGGTGGATTTAGGCCCGGCTCTGGTGCTGGTGCTGGGGGCCGAGGGGCGTGGTCTGCGCCCCCTGACCCGAAGCCATTGCGATATTCTGGCCAAAATTGCGCTGGCCCCCAGCCGGGGCCTGATCGATAGCCTCAATGTATCCAATGCGGCGGCTGTGGCCCTTTATGCCCTGAGCCAAGACCAGCCCTGAAAGAAAGGGCCGGATCGATCTGATGGTCGGGTTCAGTCTTTCAGCGCTTTTCGCGCACCTGCCCGCTGTTGATGAGGGCGATTGGCATGGCGGATCAACGCCAGTGGCAGATCGCTTGCAGGCAGGGTTTGGGCCAGAATGCGGGGATCAATCATCGAACATATCCTTCTTCTCGCTGTTGTTGCTTGCTATTTTTTATGGTGCGGCGGGCGGCAGCGCAGGGCCACGCACCCGCCGGTTTTTGGCTTAGATGCTATAGCGCCGGAACCAGATGGCGCCGTAAATGAAGGCCGCCGAAATCACCAGCCCCAGCCACAGATCGGCCTGCGCAAGGCTCTGGAAAAGCGGTGCAAAATCGGGGGCGGACAGGAAACGGACGAACGCGGGCATATCGGAATCGGTCATCGCCCCCGCCTTTTTGGCAAAGGAACTGCCCACAATCGCTTCCATCATCGGCGATGCGGCGAAATGCTGACCCACCCATCGCGCCAGATAATAGCTATCGAACAAAACCTTTTCGATCACCCCCAGAACAACCGGGGGCACCAGCGCAAACATGAAAGGCGCACGCGGGGCAAAAGAGCCGGCAAGCAGCACCCAGGCATAAATCGGCAAGGCCCACAATGCCCAGAACAGCATGTAAAAGGGCGTGTAGAGCCAATTCAGCACAATCGCCCCCAGCGGCCAGATCGCCCTCACCGGGCCGCCTTCCACCGCCCCGATCAGGCTGACCAGCAGCAAAAGCAGAAGCTGAAACACAATGCTGATAGCAATGAAGAGGGCGGGTGCCAAAAGCAGCGCCCCGGCCAGTTTGGTCATCACTTCGGCGGTATCGGACACCGGCATCGATTTCCAGAACAGAAAGCTGCGATCCCGGCGCTCTTCATAAAGCGCCCCCAAAAGGATGAAAAAGATGATGATCGGCAGCGCCATCAGGGCTGGCATGGTCATCGTGCTCAGAAACAAAATCACGGCTCCGGCGCGCAAGGGCGCATCCATTTCCGCCAGACTGTTCAATAAGCCGCCGAAATTTGAACCATGATCTCGATTGAGGAAATCGATATCCCCCAAGCCGAATAAAAAGGTGCCAACGGTCATCGCGGTCATCAGGGCCAGAATGATGATGGGGGCGATGATCATGCCGGATTTATGTTCGATGGCTTCCCGCCAAAGCAGGGCTTTGATCTTGTTCATTATGCGTCTCCCGACATTTTGGCGATGAAGATATCCGCAAGCGACATGCGCTTCACCGGCCCCAGCGCTTTCAGGGCGGCGCGATCCGCCCCTTCAAAGCAGAAAGAGGTGCGGCCCAGAGCCGTCCGCTCATAAAGCGGGTGAAGGGCGCGCGCTTCGGCCAGTTTCTCTGGCCCTGTCGTCACCTCGGCAAAGCGGCTTTCGAGATCCTCCATCGAGGCATCGAGGGTGATCGCCCCGTCTTTGATAAAGATCACATCGGTCAGGATATTTTCGATCTCTTCCACCTGATGGGTGGTGATGATGATGGTCCGTTCTTCATCGAAATAATCTTCTAAAAGATCGCGGTAGAACGCTTTACGGAAAAGAATATCAAGGCCCAGGGTCGGCTCGTCCAGAACCAGAAGCCGGGCATCGATCCCCATCACGATGGCCAGATGAAGCTGGGTGACCATGCCCTTCGACAAAGCCTTGATCGGCTTGTTCATGGGAATTTTGGTGCGCTCCAGATAAGAAAGGGTTTTGGCGCGGGAAAATTTCGGATGCACGCCTTCCACATAGGATAAAAGCTGCTGCACCTTCATGAAACGCGGCAAGGTCGCCACATCGGCGATGAAGCAGATATCCTGCATCAGGGCATCGCGCTTTTTCGCCGGATCAAGGCCCAGCACCCGCACCTCGCCCTCGGCCCTTATAAGCCCTAAAACCGCATTCAATAATGTGGTTTTGCCTGCGCCATTGGCGCCGATCACCCCATAAACCCGGCCAAGGGGGATGGTGAAGGAGCAGGGCTGCAAGGCCGTGAAGCGGCCATAGGATTTGCGCAGGCCCTGCGCCTCGATAATGGCGGGCCGCAGGGTCGCCGCATCAGTTTGCGACATCATTTCGTTCCTTCCTGTTCATCGAAAATCGCCAGCAGTCGTTCGCGATCAAGCCCCAGTGACAGGACCCGCTCCACGATGCGCGGCCATTCTTCTTGCAGAAATCGTCTGCGTTCATCTTCCAGAACCCTGTGGCGCGCCCCATCGATGATGAACATGCCAAGACCCCTGCGTTTTTCCACCAAACCCTCTGCCACCAGTTCCTGATAGGCTTTGGATGCCGTAATGGGATTGATTTGCAAATCCACGGCAATAGCCCGGACCGATGGCAGCGCTTCGCCTTCCTTGAGGTCTCCCTCGATGATGGCGTTCACAACCTTATCCCTGAGCTGCCGATAGATAGGCTGATCGTCCGTCCAATCCGACGTGATCATGAATGTCCTTTCCCTGGCAAAACCAAAAGCGTCAAACAAAGCATGAGGGGGGTGCCCACTCAGGCCCTGCACCGCTTACCCAATCGATCAAGGCTTCCAAAGCGGATCGCCGGGGGCTGCATCTGATGATGGATGCGCCCACCCCCCGATCCGCCATAAGGCAAAGTGCGTGGGCCCATGGCTGATCTGAAGGGGGATATTGGTAAAAGGGGTGATTGAAGGGCTAAGGATTTTTGCATGATGCTGCTCCTCGCTGTTATGACCATCGGGCCTCTCCTCTTTTTCGGAGTCGCTTCGCCGGTGATAGCCGTGCTGTCGTCGTTTTGCTGTCGTTCGTGGCGATTGATTCGTGCCATATCGCCTTGGTGTACTAGCTTAGTAAAACACCTATACGCATATGTCAAGACGCATCATCAAGCCTGCTGAAATTTTTTGCCGAAATTTGCGTCGAAATTTTTTTGGCGCTGTGTTTTTCAATTGATTCTGTTGGCAAGCGCGCATAGGGTCCGCCGCATGATGGGCGATCAGCCTGATCTATTATGTGCTGATCATGTTTTGGCCGGCTTAGCTCAGTTGGTAGAGCAGTGGTTTTGTAAACCGAAGGTCGGGGGCTCGAGTCCCTCAGCCGGCACCAGATTTTTCAATTATTTTGCCAGGCGATCCTGCCGCATTCATCGTCAGGGCCATGCGCTGCACGCGGCTCACGCCCAAAAAAATGCGCTAAGGCCGCAGCTGTCATTGTCTTGATTATCAATGGCTCAGCCTTATGCCTGCACGCCTTATAATACATTTTCATCTTGTTAATAACCTTTTCACGTATTGAGACGTAAATCATATTATCAGATTAATGCTCAAAAATTAGCCGCCATCCCCGCTATTTTTACGAGCTTCTAAAGTGGAAGACCGATCATGCATTTTTTATCCCGCGTCCGGATTGCGCCAAAAATCCTTTCAGTTGTGGCCCTTTTATCCCTGGTTGCCCTCTCGATCGCAGCCATCGGCATCATGACCATTCAAAAATATGATGAAATTGCCACGGAATCGACGCTGGCAGCACGCCGCGCCATTCTGGGTGAGAATACCAACGCCCTGATTTATGCCGTGGTGATGGATTCTCGCGGTGTTTACATGTCCACCGAAGCCGAAGCCGAAGCCGCAGAGCGCTATGCCAATGGGATGGACAAATTCATGGGTTTGATCAAAATCAATATGGATGAATGGCGCAGCATTGCATCTGAAAGGAATCTGGAAAATTTCAATGCACTGGATAAAACAGTCAGTGAATTCATTGCCTTCCGCACTGAATTGGCCCGCCTCGCCCGAGAGGAAAGCCCGGCCGCCGGTCGTGCCTGGGGGGATAATGATGCCAATCGTTCCAACCGCCGGGCCCTGAATGAATTGATGGTTAGACAGGCAAAGTTCAATGCCGAAGCCGTCACACAAAATGCTGAGCTGTTGCATACTTATTATAACAGGGCGCTTGAAATCATCCTGATCGTTGCCGCCATTGGCATTATCACGGGCGTTGGATTGGCACTGGCTATCGTCATTGGCGGACTGACCCGCCCCCTAACCCGGATGACCGGCAATATGGGTGAATTGGCCAACGGCCATTTAAACATCGATATTGGCGACACTGATCGTAAAGACGAAATTGGCGGCATGGCGCGTGCCCTGACCATCTTTAAAGAATCGATGATCCAGAACGAAGCTTTTAACGATGAAACTCGGCGGCAAGCCGATGAAATCAAGCGCCAATCAAAGGCAACCGAGCAGCAGGCGGAAGAGATTAAAAAATCATCTGAAGAAATTGCCCGCCAATCAGAAATGCAAGCACAAAGAGCCATCCTGCTTGGCCAGAAGATCGATGCCTTCAAAGACAATGCCAATACCGCATTGGCAGCGCTGATCGATGCCGCCAATTCGATGGATGAAACCGCAGTGGCGATGAAAACATCCGCTGATGAAGCCGCCGACCAATCCAATCGCGTTGCCAATGCCTCGGAAGAAGCCAGCACCAATGTTCACACGGTGGCCGCTGCATCTGAAGAAATGAGCAGTTCAATCGGCGAGATCGGTCGTCAGGTCGCGGAAGCGACCAAAATCACCGGCCGCGCTGTCGAAACCGCCGAGCGTTCAACTCATAATATGCGCACGCTCTCGCAATCCGCTGATCAGATCGGAGAGGTGGTGAAAATGATCAATGATATCGCCAGTCAAACCAATCTTTTGGCCCTGAATGCGACCATCGAAGCCGCCCGCGCCGGAGAAGCGGGAAAAGGTTTTGCCGTTGTCGCATCCGAAGTGAAAACCTTAGCCAATGAAAGCGCCCGGGCCACAGCAGAAATTGCCACGCAGATATCCCGCGTTCAAAGTGAGACCGAAGGGGCGGTGACGGCGATCCGGGAAATCTCCTCGATCATTGATCAGATCAATGAAATCGCCTCTGCCATTGCCGCCGCCATCGAGGAACAAGGTGCCGCAACGCAGGAAATTGCCCGGAATGTGCAGGAAGCGGCCAAGGGCACATCAGAGGTTTCATCCAATATCATTGGCGTCAATACATCTGTTGGAGAAACCAGACAGGATGCTGATAAAGTGGCGAAAACCGCTATCGCGCTCAAGGAAAATGCCGATGGCCTGCGCTTTCGGATCGAAACCTTCCTTGATGAAGTCAAGGCCGTCTAAAAGCGGCATAAAAAACCAGCCCTTCCATGAAATAAGCCCGTGGCGTGATGGCAAAATGGATCCTATCAGATGACGACGATTGCGCTTTATCTGGCGGCCGCTCTGGCAGAAATCGCCGGGTGCTTTGCCTTTTGGGCCTGGTTGCGCCTTGGTCAATCCGTTTGGTGGCTCGTTCCCGGCATTGGCAGCCTCATTCTCTTTGCTTTTTTGCTCAGCCATGCAGAGGCAGGATTTGCAGGCCGGGCCTATGCCGCCTATGGCGGGATTTATATTATGGCCTCGCTCCTTTGGTTATGGCTGGCGGAAGGAGCCAGGCCTGATCGCTGGGATCTAATGGGGGTGATACTGTGTCTGGCAGGGGCCGGGCTCATTCTTTGGGGGCCCAGAGTAAATTGAAAATGCGTAAATTGAAGTTCAGCAAACGGCTTATCGCCACTCAGTTCCCGATTTTCTAAACACCGATAGCATCATGGGTAATGCAATCTATTGGTATCCGCCTGACAAGAGAGTCCTGAGAGGGATTCCCCTTGTCGGCTGCGCATGCGAATCTGGGACATGCGCACAGGAATATCCATCACCGTTACCGCGACCGATCGCGCCCGCCTGAGGGCCCTTGTCAGGAACCGCAATTCGCCGCAAAAGCATGTCTGGCGCGCCCGCATCGTGCTTCTGACCGCCGACGGTCTCGGCACCAACGCCGTCATGCGCGAGACCCGCAAGTCGAAGACCTGCATGTGGCGCTGGCAGGAACGCTTCGCCGAGGATGGCGTCGCGGGCCCCTTGCGCGACAAGACGCACCCTTCGCGCATTCCGCCGCTGGGCGTGCAAGTGGCCGAGCGCGTGATCCCCCTGAGGCTGAAAGATCCGCCGGGCGAGACGACGCACTGGACCGCCGACTGATATTTTTTGGCGAAATTTTTTGACGCTGTTTTTTTCAATTGATTCTGCAGGCCAGCGCGCATACGGTCCGCCGCATTATGGGCGATCAGCCTCAATGTCTTGTGCTGATCTTGTTTTAGCCGGCTTAGCTCAGTTGGTAGAGCAGTGGTTTTGTAAACCGAAGGTCGGGGGTTCGAGTCCCTCAGCCGGCACCATTCCCCCCCGTCAGGGTGAGATCGGAACCACCCGCTCACGCTTCATCCGTATGCGCGCATGGTGCTCATGAAAGCAACGCTCTGTCTAGGCGTGAACCGAAACAACCCGATACAACGCACATATCTTTTATTGCCAAGCTGAATAATGTCCAGAACCTGTATCTGGCATCCAAAAATAGTCTTTACATAGTCATGATCAAATAGATGTGAAGCGTGCGCTGACGGCGTTGACGGGCGTTAGGAGTAGATTAAAACGAATATGTCGACAGTTTTGCAGCCATTAAGATGGTGCGTGGCCATGAACACAAAATTCAAAAATAAAAGAAAATTAGCATGAGAACGCTCAAAACTCTCCTTACAAGCGCTTTTAACTTTGGTGCTGGAAGTCTCGGTCTGGCAAATCAGGCAAATGCTGTCGTAGAAATTGGCCCGGATGTAATTATTGTTATCTGCGCGTCGGATGGCACAACAACGATTTGCAACTCCGCAGTTCTTGACCTTTAGTCATACTGTAAAATAAAAGCTGCGGGTGCTTTTGGCGCCTGCGGCCCCAGATAAAGGCCAAGATTGAAATGGTGCTTAACAGCCTGATCCTCCGCCAGACATTTCGCCAACTTAAACAGTTCGATATCAGCCGGACAATCGGTCTTGGCGGGCTTCTCATCGGCGTGTTCGCGCTCGGTCTGTCCCTTTTGCTTTATAGTCATGAAACCGGTTATGAGGATTGGCTGGAAAATCCCGATCGCATCTTTCGGGTGGAGATTGATTTAACGAACCTTAATGGGGGCGGGGAGGATATCATTCTCCCAACATCGCCGCCGGCTTTAGCAAGCGCACTTCAATCCAACATTAGAGGCGTGCGGCACGCAACCAGATTGGTTTCCCTCCCGAAAAACCTTCATTACGCTCCGCCAAATGAAGACATCACCGTAACCGCACAGTTTTTGGACGAGACCTTTTTCGAGGTGTTTCCATTTCCCGTGATCGCGGGGTCCGCGCAAGAGGCGCTGGCAGACCCAATGCGTGCCATCATGACACAAGACGAGGCGTTGCGCGTTTTTGGGTCCACCGATGTCGTCGGTCGGACCATCGAACTGGATAACGGCGTGGTTCTCACTGTGGGCGCCGTTCTGGCAGACCTGCCAACAAATACGCATTTCCGGTTTCGGGGCCTGCTGTTACCCATAACCTCGCCACTATCCGGATTTGCAGGGACAGGCGACGACAACTGGTTGACAAATAATGCTCTGACTTATGTGGAAACCCATGGCAAGCATTCAAAAGCATCTCTCGAACAGGAAACAGCCGAGATCCTTAAGCGCCTAAGTCCACTTGCAAAATTTGGCGGGCCGGGAGATTCAAACTATCCCCGGGTTCGCGTCCTTCCTGTTAACAGCCTTCATTTGCATCCGGAATCCGGTCGTATTGCACCAGATGGAATGAAGGACTATGGGAACGGTGATCTGGTGAAATCCTTCCTGTATATATCTGTTATGCTTATTTTTATCTGTTTATTCAATATAACGAATATTGAAATTTCCAAAATTGGAAGTCGAGAAAAAAGCTTTTATATCCATAAGATCTATGGCGCTAAATTTTCAGATCTTTTATAAATATCTTTACTGAAATTTTTGCTTTGATGATCATCATATCGACGATAGCATCAGCGTTTATATATTTTTCGGTTCCATTTCTGGAAAAATTAACACTTATAAAATTGGGAGAAATGAATACAAAATATGTTTTGATGTTTTTAATGACGACATCATTCATAACTATATTTTCGATCATATTGTCGATTTATGGGGCGCTGAAAACCATTTATATTGATCAGAAATACAAAATAGGCATCTTTACAAAAAATATATTTAACAATCAAATTTTATTATTCATACAATTCATTGTTATTTTTTTTATTACTATCACATCGATCATACATTATGATGATTACATCAGAATACTAAAATTTGATCGTGGTTTTGATACGTCACAAATATTCCGTATCGATTTCGACACTAAAGAAACCGTCTCGGAAGATATATTGCGCAACGCGGTTGTCAATCAATCGGGCCTGTATCTGACCAGTTCTTCTCCGTCCATTCCCGGAAAGCAGGAGTCAGCGACACCAATCGGACTTGGGCATATCAAGACGCTTGAAGATCTGATGTTCAATGCCTCCGAAATTTCGGTCGCAGAGCATTTTGACACAGTTTTTGACATTGATGTTATCGCGGGAAGATGGTTTTCCGCTGAACGATCGCTTGATTTCTACAAGACTGATGATCAGACCGGCGCAATCCGATCTGTTGTCATTACCCGCTCGACGGTCGAAAAACTTGGGCTCGAAACCCCTGAAAAGGCCCTGGGAGAAATCATAACGTTTTTCGATATTGCATCTGGGCTCACGCCCCTGCGCATCATCGGGGTCGTGGATAATCTCTATTTTGGGGACTTAAATGCGGAGAGATTCTATTTTTTCGTGATGCCCGATAAATTTAAAAGTAAATCTTACTATATTAAAACCGATCATTCTTTGGATATACTTGGATTTAAAAATACTATCGTGAATCGCTTGCCGTCATTTAAGGATATTGAAGAAATAAGCATCAATACACTAAAATTTCATTATGACCAAATGCAAAGCGAAAAAAAGAACAATATAGAAATAGTCATAATTTCCACAGTGATGTTCATGCTTGTTGCAGTAACAGGATTATTTTCAATGATTTACCGGTCAATGATTAAATCCATTAAGGAAATATGCATCAGGCGTCTTATGGGTGCAGATGTGTTTTCTGTTACTTTATTTATTATAAGGAAATATATTTATAATATTTTGTTGGCATGTACACTGGGAAGTTTTGCCGCCTATGCATGGAATGCTAACTGGTTAAATGAACGTATTGATAGTGTGCATATAAATATTACACATTTTATGACATCTTATTTAATTGTACTGCTATCCTGCATTTCAGTATTTTCTGTTATATATACAATTATATCAAATATCTCTGTTTTAAAAACTTTAAATATTAACGAATGATAACATCAAAAAAGGAATAGCTAATGCGTGAAGCATTTAAAGTTCTGTTTTGTTCGGCGCTTCTTTCAATTTACGCCTTTACTAGCAATGCCCAGCAAGAAGATCACCAGCCAAACGGGTTAGCAGGCATTTGGGGTGGGGAAATGCGCTTAAGCGGGAACGCGCTTGATATAAACATTGAATTTGAGGTCAATGACGCGGGTGCCTATAAGGCGCACATCATCAGTGAAGGCGATGGTCAGTCTACACCCATCTCGAATGTCGTTTTCAATCCGCCATCCGTCACCTTTCAGCTTAATACGTCCGGCTTGCCACTGAAATTCGATGGTGAACTGACAGGAAAAACCCTTCAAGGGCCTCTGTCAGTCGAAATGTTGGATAAAGTCATTGGTGAACTCGTCCTCAGAAAGAAGCCCGAAGCCCAATGAAGCCCAAGCGTGT
Source organism: Iodidimonas sp. MBR-22 (assembly GCF_029946565.1). NCBI lineage: Bacteria > Pseudomonadati > Pseudomonadota > Alphaproteobacteria > Iodidimonadales > Iodidimonadaceae > Iodidimonas > Iodidimonas sp. MBR-22. The sequence continues at coordinate 26,478 of NZ_JARKVQ010000021.1, read as the reverse complement.
CCTGCCAGAATCAGACCGCACAAATCGGGACAAGTGTTTTCAGAATTGGGCAAAAATACAATCCTGACCTATAGCCCTTAGGCGCTTTTCTGCCGTTATATTGAAAGCGTCCTGCCCACACCGCGCCCCTTCCTGGCCTTGTAGGCGCTTGCGCGCAGACCATGCGGCCTCATTTCATCACAGATTTTCATTGCAAATAAGAATCGTTCGCATTATTAAAAGCAGATCGCCGGGTGCGTTGATCAAAGCTCCCCGGCATCATGCTCAGCCAGCCGCCGCGATGGTCTTCTCGATGGTCTGCCAGCCAAGCCTCAACAGTTTTGAACCGCTGCTCAAGAGCGGGCTTGGAAGGGAGAACGGGCTATGGGGATCAGGCATCTATCAAAACAATTAAGGCCGGCTGGCGCGTGCGTGGCTTTGGGCACCTGCTTGCTCATCAATGAGGCCATGGCAGATGAGACGTCAGGAACTGACGAGAGCCAAATGGCTACCCAGATGACCAGCATGGCCGCCCATGAGGGCATCGAGGAAATCACCGTCACCGCCACCCGCACGGAACGGCCGATCTTTACCACCCCCTTTTCGGTTTCGGTGATTAATGCCAGTGACATCGAGCTGTTTCAGCCCTTCAGCTATGCCGATGTGTTTGAAGGCACCCCCGGTCTTTCCATTCAGGGCGGTGCCCGGCGGATCGCCGAAGAACCGTCGATTCGCGGCTTTTCCGATCAGCAATTGGTGCTGCGCATTGATGGAGCACGGCAGAATTTCGATCTGGCCCATCGGGGCCGGTTTTTTGTCGATCCCGATCTCGTGCAGCGCATCGAAGTGGTGCGCGGCAGCGCCTCGGCCCTTTATGGCAGCGGGGCCCTCGGCGGCGTGATCTCCCTTGAAACCAAGGGCGCGGATGATCTGCTGGCCGCAGGCGATGATCTGGGGGGCCGGGCCAAGCTGGGTTATCAGGGTAATGGCAATGAATTTCTCGCATCAGGCGGGCTTTTTGGCCGGTCTGGCAAGATCGATGCCTTCGCCAATATCATCTATCGCGAGGTTTTCGACGATCTGGAAGATGGCAGTGGCGAAACCATCCTCGATAGCCGTGATCGTCTGCTGAATGGGCTTTTAAAGCTTGGCATCACCCCTGCCGAGCATCACCGCATCGAAATCACTGCCGAGGTTTTTGACAATGATGGCCATAACCCCACGGCGGCCGACGATATTTCAAGCCCTTCCACCGTGGTGGATCGCGATAGCACCGAATATGCCCTGCGCAGCCAATACAGCTACGCCGACCCGGATCATCCCTGGCTCGATTTCGGGGTCAGCGCCTATTATCAAAGCATCGACATCACCGAAGATCGCTTCATCGACGGGCGGCTCGATCAATCCGAATTTGAAAGCTTCGGCATCGATCTGCACAATACCACCCGCCTCATCCCGGCTCGAAATACGAAAATCGCCCTTACCTATGGTTTTGAATTTTTCGAAGACAGCCAATCGGGCACCCGCAATGGTGCCGCCCGGATCGAATTTCCCGATGCCGAACGCAGCTTCATCGCAGGCTATGCTCAGGCTGAAATCGATCTGTTTGATGGCATCCTCACCCTTGTGCCCGGCATCCGCATCGACAGTTTTGCAATGCGCCCCGAAGGCAATTTTGCCAAACGCACGGAAACCGATGCCTCGCCACGCTTTTCCATCGGCATCAAACCCACCGAATGGCTTTATCTGTGGGGCGGCTGGGCGCAGGCTTTTCGCGCACCATCTTTAAGCGAGCTGTTCAATGATGGTGTTCATTTCACCATCCCCAATGGGCTGGGGCCCAATACTTTAGTCATCAATGAATTCCGCCCAACCCCGCTGCTGGCCCCCGAAGATGCCGAAAGTTTTGAAGCCGGGGCGCGGATCAGGCGGCGGGGGCTTTTCATGGCCAAAGACAGCTTCGAGATCAGCGGCAATTATTTCTCATCCGATATCGATGATTTCGTCGATACCGTGGTCACCTTCATCGATCCCGCAAAACCGCCGGTTTTCACACCACCTTTGGGGCCGATCACCTTTTTTGGCTCTACCACCAATGTCAATATCCGGGCGCGCCTCAGCGGATTTGAAGGCGAAATAACCTATGACAGCCCCATTTTTTCTGCCTCGGTCAGCGGCTTTACCGTTGATGGCGATAACCGCGATACGGGCTCAGGGCTTGGGTCGATCCCCCAGGATAGCCTCACCTTCAGCCTGAAGGCCAAGCTCCCCCGATATGGCTGGCAGGTGGGGGGCCGGGCCAGCATCGCCGCTGCGCAAAATGATGTGCCAGACGGCAGTGTGACCACCGAAAGCTATGAAACGGTTGATCTTTTTGCCAACTGGTCGCCGCAGAGGGGCGTTTTGCCCGCTATGCTGGAAGGCACCGTGATGACCATCGGGATCGATAATCTGTTTGATGAAACCTTCTCGATCCATCCCACGGTCATTCGCCAACCGGGCCGCAGCGTGCGCCTTACCCTCTCCCGGCAGTTCTGATCAAGACCCTCAATAATAAGGAGCCACACATGACCTCAAAACCCGCCCGCAAGGATCAGCCGGATCAACCGCCACCGCGCATTGCGAGCGACACGCTTTTGCGCGGCGGGCGCGAGATCATCATCATCCACAACAACAGCGAATATCATCTGCGGCTAACAGCACAGGAAAAGCTGATCCTGACCAAATAAAGCCGCCGCCAAACTGTTCATGACCCCCCTTATGCCAAGGACAAAATCTGATGGCCACAGCATCCAAAAATCTGCCACTTGAAGCCGCAACCCATCTCAAGATGCGCTGGCAAACATTCCAAAGCACGCATCCCAATATCCGCATTCGTCAGGCCGCCCGGGAACTTGGGGCAAGCGAAGCGGAACTGCTGGCAACCGCAGTGGGTGAAAGCGCGATCCGGCTGGCCGGAGACTGGGGCCAACTGATCAAATCCCTGCCCGCATTGGGCGATATTTTATGCATCACCCGCAATGATCATGCGGTGCATGAAAAAACCGGCCGTTTTGGCAAGATTTCGATCAGCCCGGGCCATGCGCTGGTCGTCAATCGGGCCATCGATCTGCGGATTTTCTTCAGCCATTGGCACCATGGCTTTGCCGTCACCGAAACCACCAGAAAAGGGCCGCGCCGCAGCTTGCAATTCTTTGATCTGGCGGGCACATCGGTGCATAAAATCTATCTGGGTGAAACAAGCGATCACAAGGCCTATGACGATCTGGTTGCCCGCTTTTCTGCCAAAGATCAGCACACCACCATCGAAACGGCCTCGCCCGCGCCGATGCCCCCGGAAATCCCCGACCGGCAGATCAAGACCCAAAGGCTGCGCCAGCATTGGCTGGCTTTGCAAGATACCCATGATTTCATCGATCTCCTGCGCGATTTCGGAGTTCGCCGACAGCAGGCCTTTCGATTGGTTGGCCCCGATCTCGCCTTTCCCCTTGGGGCGGATGCCTTTCGCACGGCCTTAAAAAGCGCTGCGGCCAGCCAATTGCCGATCATGATTTTCGTCGGCAATAAAGGCTGCATCCAGATTCATAGCGGGCCGATCACCCGGATCGTCGATCACGAAGGCTGGCTCAATATTCTCGATCCCGGCTTTGATCTTCATGTGCGGGAAGACGCCATCGCCCGTGCCTGGATCGTCAGAAAACCCACCCGTGATGGCATCGTCACCTCGCTTGAGCTGTTTGATACCAAAGATCAGCCGATTCTCTCGATGTTTGGCGAACGCAAGCCCGGAGAAAAGGAACGATCGGGCTGGACCGACCTGTGCGCGGCACTGACTCAATCAGGTGGGTCACAATGAAAAAAGCGCGCTTTGGTTTTGGCATCGCTTTGACTTTCATGGCCCTCCTCGCCCAATCGGCATTGGCCTGCAACAGCGATGGCAACCGGGTGATCGCCCTGGGGGGCGCGGTCACCGAAATCGTCTACGCCCTTGGTGCGGGGGATCGCCTCGTGGCTGTGGATAGCACCTCACGCTATCCACAGGCTGCCACCAAACTGCCCGATGTCGGCTATTATCGGCAGCTTGGGGCCGAAGGACTGTTATCTTTAGCCCCCGATCTGATCCTTGCCGATCCCGGCGCTGGCCCGCCCATTGTTTTACAGCAGGTGGAAAGCACAGGCATCTGTATCAAAAGGATCGCCGAGGCCAAAGGGGCCGCTTCGGTTGGCGCACGGGTTCGCGATATTGCCAAAGCCTTAAAGCGCGAAGACGCCGGGCGCATCCTTGCCGATCATCTGGATGCCCGGTTTGTCGCCATCCAGAAATCCCACGCCGCCATCGATACAAAACCCCGGGTTTTATTCCTGCTATCGGTTGCAGCGGGGGCCCCGGTGGCGGCAGGCCGAAACACCCATGCCGATGAGATCATCCGTATGGCGGGCGCGGATAATGCCGTTTCCTTTGAAGGCTATAAACCGCTTTCGCCCGAAGCCACCGCCGCCGCCGCCCCCGATGCCCTTTTGATGATGACCCATGCCGTGAAAGAAGCGGGCGGCAAAGACACCCTCCTGACTTTACCATCCATCCGCTTTACCCCTGCCGGGCGCAATGGCCAGTTGATTGCCATGGATGGGCTTTTGCTGCTTGGGTTCGGGCCGCGCACCCCCGATGCCATCACCACCCTCATGGATCGCTTGCACACGATGCCTCATCAACCTGCAGTGCCATGACACCCACCCCCGCACGAGACCTGATGGACAAGATCACCCAAAAGCGGATGCAAAAGCACCGCTTGCTGGCCATTTTAGCGGTGGCGCTGCTGATCGCCATCATCGCCAATATCGGCATCGGCAGCTATGGGATTCCGCCCCTGCGTTTGCTCGCCATCCTTGGCGCGCAAATAGGGCTTGATCTTCCCGGCACTTTCAGCCCGCAGGATGAAGCGATTGTGCTGGCAATCCGGCTGCCCCGCGTCTTCACGGGATTGGGGGTGGGGGCGGGATTGGCGCTGGCGGGTGCGGCCTTGCAGGGATTATTTCGCAATCCACTGGCTGAACCCGGTCTGGTGGGTGTTTCAGCGGGGGCAGCCCTGGCTGCGGTGGCGATGATCGTTCTGGGCGGGGGATCTTTCTATATCGCCTCATTTGAACTCACCCCTTATGCCCTTCCGCTGACCGCCTTTGGTGGCGGGCTTGTGGCCACGGCTCTGATCCATGGTCTGGCCCGCCGCCTTCCCGGCGATCCGGTTGCCACCATGCTGCTGGTTGGCATCGCAATCAATGCAGTAGCGGGTGCCGGGATCGGCATCTTTCAATATGCCAGCGATGATACCCAATTGCGTCTGCTCAGCTTTTGGCTGATGGGGGGGCTTGGTCATGCAAGCTGGACGGCGACCCTCCCGGCCCTTGTTCTGATCAGCATCGGGGGCATCACCATCCTCAACCGCGCCATGGCGCTCGATGCCTATCTTCTTGGCAGTGCCGAGGCAGGGCATCTGGGCATCAATACCCAAAGCCTTGCCCGTGTGATGATCGTGGCAACGGCGCTCATGGTTGGGGCGGCGGTCGCCGTTTCGGGCATCATCAGCTTTGTGGGGCTGGTGGTGCCGCATCTGGTGCGCACGATCATCGGCCCTGATCATCGCACTGTTCTCCCCGCCTCGGCTTTGCTGGGGGCCTTTTTGATGCTGATGGCCGATCTTTTGGCCCGCACCCTCATCAGCCCTGCCGAACTGCCCATCGGCCTTGTGACCAGCGCTTTGGGCGGGCCTGCATTTCTGTGGCTTTTATTCCGCTATCATTCAGGAAGGTTCTGATCATGCTGATGCTTGATGATGTCTCCTTCAGCCGGGGCGATGTCCCTATTCTGGATCGCGTCTCGCTCCAGATCGTGCCGGGCAGGCTCACCGTTCTCATCGGCCCGAATGGGGCGGGCAAATCCACCGCCCTGCGCCTGCTGGCAGGAGAGATCGCGCCGCTAAGGGGCAGCGTCAGTCTGGGCGGCACGCCGCTATCGGCCTGGAACAGCCGCGCGCTGTCTCAATGCCGCGCCATCCTGCCTCAAAGCTCTGATATCAGCTTCAATTTCACCGTCTTCGATATTGCGGCTCTGGGGCGGCTGCCCCATGGCGAACGGCCCGCTTCTCCTTATGCCCAGCGCATCATCTGGCAGGCGCTGGCGCGCACCCGGGTCAGCCATCTGGCCGACCGACCTTTTCCCACCTTGTCTGGCGGCGAACGCCAGCGGGTGCAGTTGGCCCGGGTGCTGGCCCAGATCTGGCCCGAAAGCCCACCGCAACCAAAGGACAGCCCCCGCTATCTTTTGCTCGATGAACCCACCAGCGCCCTTGATCCCGGGCAGCAGATTGCCCTGCTCAGCGTGGCAAAAGACTTTGCAGCCCAGGGCTATGGCGTTTTTGCCATCCTCCATGATCTCAATCAGGCGAGCGCCTTTGCCGATCATCTGGCCATTTTACAAAGCGGCCGCCTGATCGCCCAAGGACGACCCGATAAGGTGCTGACCCGCGCGATCATCCGGGATGTGTGGGGCATGGATGTGGCGCTTTTGCAGCCTCATGGACCGGGGCGGCCGGTCATTGTCCCCCATTATCATCCCCCTTCCCTCAAACATGAGACTGCCATGATCCTCCCCTGATGCTTATGGGCACAGAATATCTCTTGCGCGGGGCGCGGCAGATGCTTATGGTCCGCACCGCTTGGCTCTGATAGGGCCGAGCCATCCTTGAGGGGCCGTAGCTCAGTTGGGAGAGCGCAGCAATCGCACTGCTGAGGTCAGGGGTTCGATTCCCCTCGGCTCCACCATTTTTTCAAAATGCTGATCGCCTCGGATGATAGACTCTTCGGGGCTCCACCATGTCTTATTTGATCTCACGCCAGTTCGCTGCGCTCGGCTTCGCCGATGCTCAGTCGCGCTGGCTTCTTCTTCTCACCCGCGTCATCCCGGTCCCCGAGCCGGGATCCATCTTTGCCACGCTCAGCCCTACACCAGATAGACCCGGGGTCCCGGATTAGGTCCGGGACAGGCAAGCCCGGGGAGACGAAAGAGGGTGCCGGACCTTAAAGAGCGATCAGGATAAGGGCCGCCACAAGGCCACTATAAGCGCCAAACCAGATGAGGGCCAGAAAGCGGCTGGCCGTTGTCAGACGATTACGCTGAAAAACCATCATCAAAGCCTCCTCTCATCAAGGCATATCGCGGGTCGGCACATTACGATAGAATTTCAAATGCTGCCGATGGCTGATAGGCCTGACACTGTTGTTCCGGTTATAGAGCCAAGCAGGCCATCATGGCCGGAACGGGACCAAAACATGTCGATCCGCATCTTTAATATGGCGATAGTGTGGGTCACGGTCACTGCACTTTTGGTTGAGGCTTTGTGATCCCGGTGCGATTAGTCTTGAGATACGCCCTGATTTTTTGCATTAACAGCACAGCAAACAGTCTCGTTCTGATGTCGATGGTGTTTGGCTCTGCTTTGGCAGAGCCGTTCGTTCGCCATTTGGATCAAACGCAATTTCAGGAGGCAGCATGTCCACCATAGGCCAAGACACCCTTAAAACCCGCGATACCCTCACCGCCAATGGCAAGGACTATGTCTATTTCTCCTTGAGAAAAGCGGCTGAAAAAATTGGCGATGTCTCGCGGCTGCCCTTTTCCCTGAAGGTTTTGCTGGAAAATATGCTGCGCTGTGAGGATGGCCAGACAGTGACCAGCGATGATGTGCAGGCAGTGGCCGATTGGCTGAAAGATCGGCGCTCGGATCGGGAAATCGCCTACCGCCCGGCGCGGGTTTTGATGCAGGATTTCACCGGCGTTCCGGCCGTGGTCGATCTGGCGGCGATGCGCGGCGCGATGAAGGCGCTGGGCGGCGATCCGCAAAAGATCAATCCGCTCGCTCCTGTGGATCTGGTGATCGATCATTCGGTGATGGTCGATAAATTCGGCAGTGAAAGCGCCTTTCAGCAGAATGTCGATCTGGAAATGAAGCGCAACAAGGAGCGCTATGAATTTCTGCGCTGGGGCCAGCAGGCCTTCGATAATTTCCGGGCCGTGCCGCCGGGCACCGGCATCTGCCATCAGGTGAATCTGGAATATCTGGCCCGCACGGTGTGGACCAATGAGATCGATGGCACCCTTTATGCCTATCCCGATACCGTGGTGGGTACCGATAGCCATACCACGATGATCAATGCCTTGGCCGTTCTGGGCTGGGGTGTGGGGGGCATCGAAGCCGAAGCGGCGATGCTGGGGCAGCCGGTTTCCATGCTCATTCCCGAAGTGATCGGCTTCAGGATCAAGGGCCGCCTGCCCGAAGGGGCCACCGCCACCGATCTGGTGCTGACGGTAACCCAGATGCTGCGCAAAAAGGGCGTGGTGGGCAAATTTGTTGAATTTTATGGCGATGGTCTGGCCCATATGTCGGTGGCCGATAAAGCGACCATTTCCAATATGGCCCCGGAATATGGGGCCACCTGCGGCTTTTTCCCGATCGATCAGGCTACCCTTGATTATCTGGAATTTTCGGGCCGTGGCGACGATACGGTGGCTTTGGTCGAAGCCTATGCCAAGGCGCAGGGCATGTGGCATGATCCGTCAGCCCCCGATCCTTTTTTCACCGATCAGCTTGAGCTTGATCTGGCCGATGTCGTGCCCTCGATTGCGGGGCCCAAGCGGCCGCAGGATCGCGTTCTGCTCACCGAAGCGGCCAGCGCCTTTGCGTCGGAATTGCGCGATAGCTTCAAAAAGGCTGAGGCCCCGGATGAGCGCTTCAAGGTGGACGGCGAAGATTTCGATATCGGCCATGGCGATGTGGTGATTGCGGCGATTACAAGCTGCACCAACACCTCCAATCCCAGCGTGATGCTGGCCGCCGGGCTGGTGGCGCGCAATGCCCTGGCGCGCGGGCTTTCGGTGAAGCCATGGGTGAAAACCTCGCTGGCGCCGGGCAGTCAGGTGGTAACCGATTATCTGTTGAAAGCCGGGCTGCAGGATGATCTGGATGCGTTGGGTTTCAATCTGGTGGGCTATGGCTGCACCACCTGCATCGGCAATTCCGGCCCCCTGCCCGAAGCCATTTCAAAAGCCGTGAACAGCCATGATGTCGTGGCCTGTTCGGTCCTTTCGGGCAATCGCAATTTTGAAGGCCGGGTCAATCCCGATGTGAAGGCGAATTATCTGGCCTCGCCGCCGCTGGTGGTGGCCTATGCCCTTGCCGGATCGATGAAAGTGGACTTGATGACGGACAGGCTGGGCACGGATCAGGATGGCAGGGATGTTTATTTCCGCGATATCTGGCCGTCGAGCGCCGAGATCGAACAGGTGGTGCGCGAAGCCGTAACGCCCGAGCAATTCAGTAAACGCTATGCCGATGTTTTTGCCGGGGATGAGCAATGGCAGGCGATCAAGGTCACCAAGGGGCTGACCTATGAATGGAATGCCGACAGCACCTATGTGCAAAATCCGCCTTATTTCGAGGGCATGAAGGCCGAGCCGGACGCCACGAGCAATATCAAAGGGGCGCGGATGCTGGCGCTTCTGGGCGATTCGGTGACCACCGATCATATTTCCCCGGCGGGTTCGATCAAGGCCGACAGCCCGGCGGGGCGCTATCTGACCGAGCATGGTGTGGAGCGGGCGGAATTCAATTCCTATGGCTCGCGTCGCGGCAATCATGAAGTGATGATGCGCGGCACCTTCGCCAATATCCGCCTGCGCAATCTGATGGCACCGGGCACCGAAGGGGGGGTGACTGTGCATTATCCTTCGGGCAAAGAAATGTCGATCTATGATGCGGCGATGCAATATACCGCCGAGGATACCCCCCTCGTGGTGGTGGCCGGCAAGGAATATGGCACCGGCTCCAGCCGGGATTGGGCGGCCAAGGGCACCCGGCTTTTGGGCGTGCGGGCGGTGATCGTGGAATCCTTTGAACGCATTCATCGCTCCAATCTGGTGGGAATGGGGGTTCTGCCCTTGCAGTTCAAGGATGGCATGACCGCGCAATCCCTGAAACTGACCGGCAAGGAACGTTTTGACATCACCGGCATCGGCAAGGGGATCAAGCCGCGTCAGGATGTGGCCTGCACCCTTCATTATGAGGATGGCAGCAGCAAAGACATCACGCTTTTATGCCGGATCGATACCGCTGATGAAGTGAGCTACTACGAAAACGGCGGCATTTTGCATTATGTGCTGCGGCGGTTGGCCCTTGCGGCCTGATTGGCTTTGATCCGTTGATCATGAAAGGGCGCTTCAGAAATGGAGCGCTCTTTTCCGTTTAAGGCTTGTATTATTTTTTTTGGATGAACCAAGGCAAGAATTGCGCCCTCAACCGGCTTTGATTAGGGTGCTCGCCATTCGCATCCGGCCTGTTTGCCCCCTTTTGCCCTGTTTAAAATGAGCGTTGAGATGAACCGATCCTATCTTTCCCTGCTCCCTTTTTCTTTGGCCGCGTTGATGGCCTTGTCCCCTTCGGCTTTGGCGGATCGCGTGCATCTTGAAGATGGCAGCCGGATCGAGGGACGATTGCAGCGCCTGCATGAAAAAGCTTTGGCCGTTGATACCGCTTTTGCCGGAACGATCAGCATCGCTCAGGATAAGATTGCCGGGCTGAACAGCGATGGATTTTTGATGATCTCCCTTGCCAGCGGTGATCGCATCATGGGGCGGCTGGCCTATGATCCACAAACCGGCCAGCGTCTCTTGAGCGAAAGTTTGGGGAATTTGCCCCTTGATCTGGGTGATGTCAGCGCCATTTGGCCCGAAGATCAGCCCACCCCGGAAACACTGGTAATCCAAGAGATCGAGGAGCGCGAACGGCGCAATCTGGCGGAGGCCCAAACGCAGCATGAAGAGGAAAAAAAGGCTCTGGCAGAAGCGCTGGTCACGCCTGATAAAGCCTGGAGCGGACGCACCCAGCTTGGTCTTTCCGGGGCCAGCGGCAATACCGATCGTGCGGCCCTGAATGGCAGGGCATCGGCCCGGCGGGAAACCAGCTTTGATCGCCTCGACCTATCTTTGGGCTGGCGCTTTGCTCGGGAAAATGGACGGGAAACGGAAAATGAAGTGATCGGGAATGCCCGTCTTGAGCGCGATTTTTCAGATCGTTGGTTTGCCTTTGGCTCGATCATGCTGGAACAGGATGAATTCGAAAATCTCGATCTGCGCTCGGTTTTGACTTTAGGCTCGGGTTATTTTTTCATTCAAGAAAAAGATCATGAACTGAAAGCCCGCCTTGGTTTGGGTTATCAGGTTGAAGCGTTTCAAACATCGCCCACCGAAGAAGAAGCGGTTCTTTCCTTTGGCTATGATTATAAGATCCAGTTGAATGGCCGCTTATTGTTCACGCACAATTTCACCTATCTGCCCAGCCTGTCTGATCCGGTGAATGATTTCCGCCTGCAAAGCGATGCCGCCCTCGATATCCCGGTCACCGATAATAAAGCCTGGACTGTGAAAATCGGGCTGCGCAATCAATATGATAATCGCCCGGTTTTGGGGAATGAAAAGCTCGATACCTTCTATACCGTTAGCCTCGGTTATAATTTCCAATAGTCTCCACCGCGAGGCCGCGATGGCCCCGCGATGGGTTGGCAATGTTTATTCCGCCGCACTCGGCTCGGATTGGCTTTGGCTGCCAAGGGGGGCCTGTTTGCGCCCGGTCCACAGCCCTTTCATCAAGCGCTTCATATCTTCACCTAAGCCATAAAGGGCGGGGACCAGAAACAGGGTCACAAAGGTCGCCACCAGCACCCCAAAAGACAGGGCAACCACCGTGGGCTTCAGGAATTGGGCCTGCGTTGAGCGTTCTGCCATCATCGGGATGAGGCCGACGAAGGTGGTGACCGAGGTGAGGAGAATGGGGCGGAAGCGGGCCACCCCGGCTTCAACCAAAGCATCCATCGCCCCCATCCCCTTTTCACGCAGGCGGCCGATATAATCCACCAGCACCAGATTATCATTGACCACCACACCAGCGGCGGCGGCCAGCCCAAAATAGGAAAATAAGGTGATCGGCATATCAAACAGCAGATGCCCCAAAACCGCCCCCACAAAGCCAAAGGGGATAGCAGTCATCACCAATAGGGGCAGGAAATACGAGCGGAAGGCCACGGCAATTAGGGCATACATGGCAAAAATTGCGATGCCCTCGAGGCTGAGAATCTCGGCGATGAATTTCGCCTGACCTTCAGCCGAACCGATCTCGCCACGGCTGACCCCGGGATAGCGTTTTTCCCATGCCGGATAAAAATCCTTGCGCAGTTCGTCATAGATCTGCTCGCGCATATCCGATGACAATTCAGCACTGATCACCGCTGATCTCTGGCGTTCGCGCCGATCAATGCGCTTGATCCCCGGCTGATAATGCAGATCCACCACGCTCAAAAGCGGAACCTCCAGCCCTTCGGCATTGCGCAGGCGGAAATCAGACAGGCTTTCAAGGGATTGCCGTTCATCTTTTGGATAGCGAACAAAGACCCGAACATCCGAGCCTTCCCGAGGCAGGCGCTGCACTTCTTCGCCATAATAGGCCTGGCGCACCTGCCGGGCCACTTCGGCCAAGGAAAATCCGAGTTCGCGCGCGCCGGGCTTCAGGCTGAAGCGCAGCTCTTCCATCGCAGTTTGCAGGGAATCGCGGATATTGAACACCATGTCATAGGTGCTGAGATGGGCTTTCAGGTCTGCCACCGCCGCGCGCAGAACATCCATATCGGGATGATTGATCGCCAGTTCGATATCCGGCTGCCTTTGATTGAGGGTATAGTTGATCTCCAGCTTTTCGGCATCCGGGATCTCGCCGATCAATTCGCGCAACCGATCGGCGGCCTCTTTGGCGGATAGATCGCGCTGCTCGGCGGGGGCCAGCCGCACAAGGGCAAGAACTGAATTCTGCCGGGCGCGCGTATACCAGTTTTCGATCAGCTTCCCCGTGCCATCCATGCGTTCATTGGCTTCGGCTTCCAGAGCTTTTTCAGCTTTTTGCAATTGCCCCAGAATCTCCAGCGCCCGATTGAAAGGCGTGCCTTCAGGCAAGGTCACATCAACCGAGATTTGTTCGGATTCAACATCGGGGTTGAAGCTGAATTTCAGCCATGAGGTGGATGAAACGCCAATGGCCAGAATGAACAGAGCCAGAAAGATGCTGGCCGTAACGCCGCGACGGCGCACCGCCGCCAACAGCCAGCGACGATAGGGGCCTTGGGCAAAGCGGGTGATGGATTGAGCGATTTTTTTCTGGAACCGGCCAAATCGCCCTTCCGTTTTCTGCGCCTTCAGATGGCTGAGATGGGCGGGCAGAATGAACAGGGATTCGATCAGGGAAAAGCTTAGGGCAGCAATCACGATGATCGAAATATGCCGCGTGAATTCAACCTCCAAACCAGACAGAAACAACCAGGGCGCAAAAACGATCATGGTGGTGGCCACGGCATACATCACCGGCTTGGCGACCAATTGGGTGCCCAGAATGGCGGCATCCACACCGCCGCCGGTGCGTTCGGTTTCTTCATGGATATTTTCACCCACCACGATGGCATCATCCACCACCACCCCGATGACCAGCAAAAAGGCAAAGAGCGACAGGAAATTGAGGGAGACATCATTGGCCGGTAAAAAGATGAAGGCCCCGGCATAGGCGGTGGCGATTCCCATCGTGACCCATAAAGCAACCTTGGGCCGTAAACTCAGGATCAGAACCGCAAAAACCAGCAAAAGCCCATAGAAGGCGGATTTTGAAATAGTTTCCATGCGATCATAATAGGCTTTGGATTCATCGGCATAGAGGATGAGCGACACCCCTTCAGGCATCCGTTCCTGTGCGGTTTCCAGATATTTCCTGACAGATTGCGAAGTGACCACCACATTCATCTCTTCGGCAGTCATCACCTGCACCAGAATGGCACGTTCGCCATTCAGGCTGGCTTGCAGATTGACATCTTCAAACCCATCGATCACGCGCGCCACATCCCCCAGCCTGATGGTGCCCCCATCGGCGGTTTGCCGGATGATGATCTTGTCGAAATCGGTCTGGTCGTCGGCCAGATTACGGGCGCGAAGCTGCACATCGCCGGTGCTGGTGCGCACGCTTCCTGCCGATAGATTGATCGAACTGGCGCGGATGGCGCTGGTCACTTCATCAAAGCTCAGGCCATAGCGGCGCATGGCATTTTCCGACAATTCGATCGAAACTTCTTCCGAGCGCTGGCCAAACAGCGTGACAATCGAAACGCCGGGCAGCAGGGCCACCTCATCGCGCACTTTTTCGGCGGTTCTGGTCAGAATACGCTCATCAACATCGCCGCTGACGCCAATTCTGATCAATTCATTGCGGGTCAGCAATTCCCGCACCCGGGGCGGCTCGATATCCCGGGGCAGGGATGAAATCCCATCCACCCTCAATTTCACATCATTGATGAAGCGATCCATATTGATGCTGCGATCCGCCTCGATATAAAGGGTCGCCAATCCCTCATAGGCGGTGGAGCGCACCCGATCCACATTATCGAGATCGGCCAGCGACTCTTCGATGTGCAAAATGATCTGTTCTTCAACCTCCTGGGGGGCGGCACCGGGCCAGCTCACGGTGATCTCAACCCAATTCACCCGGAATGTTGGCCAGACTTCGCGTTCCATGCTGATAAAAGACAGGGTCCCGGCAATTAAAATTCCCAGCATCAAAAGATTGGCCGCAACGGTGTTTCTTGCCCACCAGGCAATCAAAGCGTTCATGATGATCTCTTGTTCATTCCGCCGCGACGGCGATGGTTTCAGCCGAAGATGATGTCAAAGGATTAACCGGCATGCCCTCTCGGGGGGCCCGCACGGGTGAAATCACCACCCGCTCTCCGGCCGCAAGGCCCTTGCCGATCACCACGCGCGCGCTATCTGCCGAAATGACCTCAACCTGCCGGATCGATAGGCTGTTGTTTTCGGTGACGACATAAACCTCATCCGCATTGCGCAAGGCGGCCCGGGGAATGCTAAGGCCATCTTTAAGGGTGCTGCCCGCGATTTTGGCATCAACGAACAAGCCCACCGGCAAAGGCACACCATCGGAACTGCCAGCCCCATAAGGATCGCGCACCTGTGCAATGGCATGAAACAGGCGTGTCGATTGATCGATGGCGGCATCGGTGCGCATCAGCCGCCCTGTCCATTGATGGCCTTTCCCGGCCAGAACCGCACTCAGCATCACGATCGGGGCGGTTTCATAGCTTTTGGCTTCATAGGCGATGGGCAGATCAAGCTCGGCCATCTGCCGATCGGTGAGGGGAAGGCGAACTTCGACCATATCGGTGGAAAAGACCTGACCCAATGGGCTGCCGGGGCTGATATATTGCCCCAGATCGGCATTTTTCGTTCGCACCCGGCCATTGAAGGGAGCAGAAATCTTCGTCCGCGCCAGATCAAGCTCAGCGCGATCAAGCTGCGCCTGTGCCGATGCCAGATTGGCCCGGGCCTGGGCCACATTCGGCTCTTTCAAAGCAAGGGCGGTGGGCTTATCGGTCACTTCATCCCAATTCCACTGCTTGCGCGCCACTTCGGCCCGGGCTTCTTCCTGCGCCAGAATCAGGGCCTGATCGGCAATGCGGGCTTTGGCCTGGATCACCGCATATTCATAATCCGCCGGCTCGATCTGCAAAAGGGTATCACCCGCCCTGAAAATGCCGCCTCCGGCAAAAGCCGGAGAGACCGCGACGATCTTACCGCCCACCTGAGCGACCAGATCGATCTCGGTTCTTGACACCACCGTGCCCTGGCTTTCGACCATCAAGGTGATGGTTTCCTGCTCCACGGGCACGACATAAAGGCTGGTGGGCCGGATTTCCGGTTCATCCGCCTTCTCAGGCAAGGGTTGGGTGGCTTGCAGAATTGCAAAACCGGCTATGGCCGCGCCGATGATCAAAATCGGCGTCATGACGATCAAAAATTTCCGCATGTTTCGCGCTCCTCGCTGCGTCATCGTGTTTTTATATCGATGCGCCGGGTCTTTGCCCGTTTGTCACTGTCCGTTTTTATATCACATGGATATATATAGACTGTCAATCAAATGAGGTGCGTGAGTTGTAGAATAGCGGTGAATAAAATTCCCGCGAAAAAAAAGATTCCGGTTTTCTGGCGGCGATCATGTTCGATATTGGGCACCAGATGCGAGGCGGCCACAAAGATCAAAGCCCCCGCCGTGGCGGCCAAAAGCGCCCCCAAAAGCGGGCCATTGAGCATGGAAACGAAAGGAAAGCTAACCAGCATCCCCATAGGGGTGGTGAGGGTTGAGGCCAGAAAGGCAAGAAAAAACGCCCGTTGCCTATGAAAGCCACCGCGCAAAAGCAGGACGAACGCCATGATGCTTTCAGGAAATTCGTGAAGGATCAGCCCCATCACCGCCATCATGCCGGTATGCTGATCAATGGAAAAAGAAACCGAATAAGCCAGACCATCAACAAAGGAATGAATGGCAATACCAATCACAGGGATCAGCGCAATGGCACGCTTGTCCATATGGCTTGCATGATCTTTGCGGCTGGTGGCAAGCCCGATGGCATATAAAGCCAGATAGCCAAGCATCAGGGCAATCGGGGCAAGCCGGGGGGCGGCAAACATCGCATGGGGAATGATATGCAAAAATGCCGAACTGAGCAGGATGCCCGCAGCAAAAGCGGCGAAAAGCACACTGTTTCTCTGGCCCCAATTCTCATAATGGCGGATCACCAACAAGCCGCACAGGCTGCCAAAGGCAGCGATCAGGCTGAAAAGCAAGGCAGATGGGAAAGGCGCCATGATCGGCAGTCTCCGCGCAAAACGTTATAAAGTAACGATTGCCGGGTCTAGCACCCCAAATTGTAAAATACCAGCAAACAATGGGGGATGATAAGCTATGAAGCTGAAAAAGGTTTGAGGCCGAGGCGGCTCTGGTTCCTGCCCCTAAAAAGAGCTGATCAAACGCCTGCGCTGGACAGACGAATGCGGGCAGCCCCGATGATCGGGCCATTTTCATCATCGGCGTGAAGAATAACCGCCATATGATCGGCCCCCGATTCGGTCGCCCTGATCATGGGCACGCTCAGGATTTCCTTGTCCCCCGACCAAGAGCCCAAATCCAGCGAGGCCCTTACCAGATTGGTCAGCTTCAGGGTTTGACCTTCATTATCGCCCCGGCTGATGGCGGCAATGGTTTCCGTGCGATAGAAAACCGCGCGCACGAAAATCTTGCGTCCATCTTTTTCTAAAGACGCCCCATCAAGATCGGGTAGCGTAATAAAACAGGCCTCTTCGGATTCCTGCAAGGTGATATCGATAGTCTGACGGGCGAGATCCCGCGCTTGCCCGATTGTCTGAATCACCGCTTTCCGCCGCGATCCAACTGTTTCAAGGCGGCCATCGATCACCATTTGCGGCGTGTAAACACCCGGCTCACCCAAGCGCTGATTATAGGCCCGCTGATGATCGGAATAGGCCCGGCGGGCATGATCATCTCTCCAGCCCAGATAATCCCAATAATCCACAGGCCAGTTCAGGGCGAGAATACCCTCTTCTTTGCTGATATCCGACAAAAGCTTATAGGCAGGGGGGCAATTAGGGCAGCCTTGGCTGGAAAACAGCTCAACCACGGTCAAACGCTCCGCCGTCTGCCCCTCTTGGGCGTGAACAGGCAGGGCCAGAAACAAAAACAGTGATGCAATCCAATATTTCAGCATGAGCCGACTATAAGCACATGCAACAAGCCGGCTCCAATCACCAATGCGCGATCAGTGCGTGCGCTCAACCGAGCCGAGATTCGTCAGCCTTCGGTGCTCTGATCAGGGTGCCAACGCCACGTTCCGTGAAAATTTCCAGCAAGGACGCATGGGGCACCCGGCCATTCATGATGACCGCCGCCGCCACCCCGTTTTCAACCGCCGAAAGGCAGGTTTCTACTTTGGGGATCATGCCGCCGCTGATGGTGCCCGAGGCAATCAAAGCGCGGGCATCATCATGGGAAATTTCAGGGATATGCTGTTGCTGGGCATCTAAAATACCCTGCACATCGGTGAGCAGCAAAAAACGCTCCGCCCCCAAAGCCTGAGCCACCGCACCCGCCATGGTGTCGGCATTGATATTGAAGGTTTCGCCCATGGCCCCAAGGCCGATAGGGGCGATCACCGGAATAAGGCCGGAGGCAATGAACCGGCTGAGAATGGCCCCATCCACCTGTTCGGGTTCGCCCACGAATCCCAGATCGAGCACCTCTTCGATGGCGCTGCCGGGCAGGCGTGTTTTGCGGCGAACCGCGCGCGCCTTGACAAAGCCCCCATCCTTGCCTGAAAGCCCGACCGCCATGCCGCCAGCGCGGCTGATGGCAGCCACCAGACCTTTGTTGATGCTGCCAGACAGCACCATTTCCACCACCTCCACCGTAGCGGCATCGGTAACGCGCAAACCATCGACAAAGCGGCTTTGGATTTTCAGGCGGTCCAGCATGGCCCCGATCTGTGGCCCGCCCCCATGCACCACCACGATATTGATGCCCACCTGCCGCAGCAACACCATATCCTGCGCAAAACTTTGGGCGATCTGCGCATCGCCCATGGCATGGCCGCCATATTTAACCACGAAAGTTTTCCCCGCATAGCGGCGCATATAGGGCAAGGCTTCCGACAAAATGGCGGCTTTATCTTGCAGCATCTGGCTGAAATCCTGGTCGTCCATGAAAGCTCCTGTCAGGCAGATGGCGAGGGCAAGCTGTGCTCAGCCTTCGCAAAAGCGGGCAATATCAGCGCGCAATTCGGCAATCCCCGTTCCTTTTTCAGCGGATGTGGCGTGAATTTGGGGATGGCAGGCCACAAAAGCGCGGGCCTGTTGATTGACCTTTTCGATGATCAGTGATTGATCGGCGCGGCTCAGCTTATCAAGCTTGGTCAGCACGATCTGGTAGGAAACCGCAGCCTCATCCAGCATTTTCATGATCTCGCGGTCATTGTCCTTGATGCCATGTCGCGAATCGATCAGCACCATCACCCGCTTCAGGGTTTGGCGGCCCCGCAGATAATCGCGGATGGTGCCTGTCCATGCCTTGACCTTGGAGCGCGTGACCTTGGCATATCCATAGCCGGGCAGATCGACCAGAATAAGCGGGCGAGGATCCACGCCGAGTCGGAAGAAATTCAGTTCCTGCGTCCGCCCCGGGGTATTGGATGTGCGGGCAAGGGTATTGCGCCCGGTCAAAGCATTGATCAACGAGGATTTGCCGACATTGGAGCGCCCGGCAAAGGCCAGTTCGGGATGGCCGGGGGCAGGCAGATGCGCCATATCGGGAACCCCCAGAAGAAACTGGCACGGCCCGGCGAATAACAGCCGGCCTTTTTCCAGCGCTTCATCCGTTGGTTTTTCGCCCTCGATGATCTGTTCTGGCTGATCGGTCATGATGCAGGATTGGCCACCCCGTGCCGACGCATGATCATCCATTGCTGTGCCGCCGACAAAAGGGTGTTCCATGTCCAATAGATCACAAGGCCAGCCGGGAAAGCCGCCATGATGAACACGAAAACAAAGGGCATGGCCATCATCACCCGTTGCTGGATGGGATCGCCCGCCACCGGATTGAGCCGCATTTGGAAAAACATCGCAAAGCCCATGATCACCGGCCAGATCCCCACCGCCAGAAAGCCTGTTGGCTCCCATGGGATCAAACCAAAAAGATTGGTGATCAAAATCGGATCGGCGGCAGATAAATCCTTGATCCAGAAAAAGCCCGGCTCATGGCGCATTTCAATGGTCACGAACAAAACTTTATACAGCGCGAAAAAGACCGGAATCTGGGCCAGCATGGGCAGGCAGCCAGATAGCGGATTGATTTTTTCCTTCTTATAAAGCTCCATCATTTCCTGTTGCAGGCGCGGCTTGTCATCCTTGTAGCGCTGTTGCAGCGCCTTCATTTTTGGCTGCACCGCCTTCATCTTGCTCATCGAGACATAGGATTTATTGGCAAGGGGAAAAAACAGGGCCTTGACGATCACGGTGAGCACCAGAATCGACACCGCAAAGCTGCCAAACAGGCCATTGAGAAAATCGAGCAGATAAAAAATCGGCTTGGTCAGGAAAATGAACCAACCCCAATCAATGGCCCGATCAAACAGCTTGATATCATAGGCCTTTTCATAGCGTTCGATGAGATCCACCTCTTTGGCCCCGGCGAAAAACCGCACGGTCACGGTTTTCTCGCCCGTGGAGGGGATCACCACTTCTTCTTCCAGATAATCGGCCTGATAGCGGCCCGATCCGGTGGCGCTGTGAATGAAGCGGCCTTTAAAAGGCACAGTTTGTTCGGGAACAATGGCCGTGAGCCAATATTTATCGGTCAGCCCCAGCCAGCCGCCCACGCTGTCATAAAGAGAGGGGCCATCTTCTCGCAGCGACTTATAATCGATTTCACGCAAAGAGCCATCCAGAACCCCCAAGGGGCCTTCATGGATGACAAAATATTGCGAGCCCATCTGCGCCCCGCGCCGGCTGATCAGGCCATAAGGCGCCATCATCACCGGGGTTTCATTGGGATTGCGCACGGTTTGTTCGATGGTGAACATGAAATCCTTGTCCACCGAAATGCGGCGGCTGAATTCCAACCCCTGTTCATTGGTCCAGCGCAGCGTGACCGGATTATCGGGGCTCAGCATTGTTTCCCTGGTCGACCAGACGGTATTGGCATCGGGCACATCGATCCCAAGGCCGGGGCGCGCTGTCCAGCCAAAGGACGCATAATAGGCATCGCTGCTTTTAAGGGGATTGAGCAGAACAATCGGACTGCCCTTTTTCCCCACATCCGTATCATAATCCTTCAAGGTCAGATCATCGATAAAACCACCGGTGAGCGCGATCGACCCTTTGAGCCTTGGCGTTTCCAGATACAGCCGCTTTGATTGCGCCAAAGCATCCGCCCGGCTCAGGCTATTGCCGGAAAGGGCAGAAACACCCGGATTGCCTGCGGTTCCCCCACCAGTACTGCCCGCAATGGTGGGGGTTTGCGGCAAAATATCGCTTTCCTGCGCATTGGGCCCGGCGGATTGCGGATCTGTTTGCGGGCTTTGCTCCGCCGTGGAAAGGGGGGCCGCATCGCGGGCCGGTGTGGCGTAGAAATAATCGAATGCCAACAGCACCAGCAGGGTCAGGCCCATCGCGATGAGCAGGTTTTTCTGTTCTTTCATAAAACTCTCACTGGCGTTTCACAGCCTGCGACCCGGTATTTTCCGGGCAGGCAGCAGGCAGATTGGCATCGTCGGGCCGATGCGCATCCTTTTGATGATCATGGCCACAGGGCGCATCGGGAACCGGATCATATCCATAGCCACCAAAGGGATGACAACGGCTGATGCGCCTTATAGCCATCCATCCCCCCTTCAGTCCACCATATCGATGGATGGCATCCCGGGCATAAGCCGAACAGGTGGGCTGATAGCGGCAGGATGGCCCCAAAAAGGGAGACAAAACAAGCTGATAAGCGCGGACCAGAAAGATCAGAAGATGGCTGAGCAGGCTCATTCATCCCTCCATAAAGACAGCTTTGAAAGGGCCCTGCACAAATCTTTTTGTAAATCCTCAGGCTTGCGCTCATTGGTTTGAGCGCGGGCGATCAGCACAAAATCCATGCCCTTCTGGCCGTGCCTGCCAATAATATCGGCTGCCAGCGCCCGCAATCTGCGCTTGGCCCGATTGCGCGCCACGGCATTGCCGACCTTTTTGCTGGCGGTAAAACCGACACGGATATGGGGCGCGTTAAATTGGGGCGCATTGTGTTCGCCGGAGGGCTGCGGACCTGCATTTTTCTGCGCGAGGGTGGGGGCCGCCTGCAAAACCAGGCCGGGCATGGCCACCTTACGCCCCTGACTGGCCAGCCGCAAAAATTCACGACGCTGGCGCAAGGTCGTCAGCATGGCCTTTTGGGGTGCGTTTTGTGCCGCGCTGTTCACGTCATCCTTGCCCTGATCATTTGCTGCCAATAAAAAAACCGACCGCAAAGACAAGCGATCGGTCCTTTATCGATCATGATGGCCACCAGTTCCGGGCCACCATCAATCCTGCATGATAAAGCCCGATCACGCCAGTTCAGCAGCCAATTTTTGGCCAGCAATCTCAGGCTTGTAATCTCAGGCTTGTCATTTCAGGCAGAAAGGCGCTTGCGGCCTTTGGACCGACGGGCGCGGATCACATTGCGGCCGCCAACGGTGGCCATACGCGAACGGAAACCATGACGGCGCTTCCGCACGAGATTACTGGGCTGATACGTCCTTTTCACGTCTTCTACTCCGTCAATCACTGATAGCTGAAAAGATGCGCTTTAGCGTTATCCTGCCAAAAAGGCAGGCACCGCGCATTCTTGCAGCGCAAAACTCAAGGGGCGTTTCTTAGCTTTCCCTTTCGGGTCTTGTCAACAACATTCCCGACCCAAAACCTAAAGCCAAAAGCCTTGATGGGAGACGATATACAATCCTTTGGGGTGATCACGTCTCTGCATTGGGCCATCACAGCCTTGTGTACAGGCTGGAATGCGCAAGACAGACTTCCTTATTATGTGTAGCGACAAAGATGAAAGATGATCTTTGGCTGGTGATCAAGCGGAAAGCGTCGTAAAAACGACCCAACCTTGCTTGGAAGCCAATCTTGCTTGGATGAAGGAAAGACAATGACGAACGAAGACCGATCAACCCCTAATCCTGAAGATCGCAAGGGGTTTTCCATGAAGCGGCTTCTTCCGCTGGCTCTCTTCGTCCTGTTGATTGGGGTCGTTTATCTCTCGGGCGTGGGGGATTATCTGTCTTTTGCGGCTCTGCGGGAAAATCTTGAGCTTTTGCAGACGTTCGTAGCCGAAAACACGGTGCTGGCCCTGCTGGCGCTGGTGGCCTTTTATGCATTGGGCACAGCGGTTTCCCTGCCGGCGATGTCGGTTGTTACCATCGCTTCGGGGGTTATTTTCGGCTTGTGGCTTGGTTTATTGGGGGTGCTTTTGGGGGCCACCCTTGGGGCAACGCTGATTTTCAGCGTGGTGCGCACATCCTTGGGCGATCCTTTGCGGGTGAAGGTGCGCCCGTGGCTTGGTAAATTCGAGCAGGGCTTTCAAAAAGACGAATTCAATTATCTTCTGGCCTTGCGTCTGGTGCCGGTTTTTCCTTTCTGGGTGCTCAATATCGCCCCGGCTTTGCTGGGCATGCGGCTTAGAAATTATGTGATGGCCACGGCCCTTGGGATCATCCCCGGCACCTTCGTTTTCGTTTGGGTTGGTAAAGGGGCGGCAGAAACCGTTCGTTTGGGGGGCAAGGTGGATGCCACCGAATTGCTGTTTCAGCCCCATATTATCGGCCCATTGGCGGGATTGGCGCTGTTATCGCTGATCCCCGTGGTGGTGCGCAAGCTGCGCGGGCGGCCCATCGATTCTCCCTCAAATTCATAAAATGCCATCGATCCTGTTGATGGCAAACGCCGCAGAATGGCGGATAAGGAATGTCTATGTCTGATGTGATCACAACCGATCTTTTAGTGATTGGAGCCGGTTCCGGCGGCCTGTCGGTGGCGGCGGGTGCCGTGCAGATGGGCGCCCGGGTGGTGCTGATCGAAAAAGGCCGGATGGGCGGGGATTGCCTGAATTATGGCTGCGTGCCATCCAAATCCCTGCTTGCTGCGGCCAAGGCTGCCCGGCATCTGGCCCATCCCGGGCAGATGGGGGCAGAGGTCGATGGCTTTTCGGTGGATTTCAAAAAAGCCCATGATCATGTGCATCGGGTGATTGCCTCCATCGCCCCCCATGATTCGGTGGAGCGTTTTGAAAAGCTGGGCGTTACCGTGATCAAGGGCGCGGCCCGTTTTACCGGCCCGCGTGAGGTCATGGCCGATGGCAAAACCATCCGCGCCAAACGAATCATCATCGCCACCGGCTCTTCGGCCCGGGTGCCCCCGATTGATGGCCTTGCTCAAATTCATTATTACACAAACGAAACGATCTTTGATCTCGAAACCCGGCCCGATCATTTGCTGATCATCGGTGCAGGCCCGATCGGGCTGGAAATGGCTCAGGCTTTCCGGCGTCTGGGCTCGGATGTCACGGTTCTGGAACGGTTCAAACCCCTGCCCAAGGATGACCCGGACCTGGCGGCGGTAGCCCTTGATCAGATCAGCGCCGAAGGGATCGATATTCGTTCGGATATCGATATCAAACAGGTGCGGGCCGCAGATGGCGGCGGCCTTGAGATTAAGGCGCAAAAAGATGGTCAGGATATCACGATCCGAGGCAGCCATTTGCTGATCGCGGCGGGCCGGGCGCCGAATGTGGGCGGGCTTGATCTGGCGGCCGCCGGTGTGGAGCATAGTGAAAAAGGGATCCCCACCGATGCCCGCCTGCGCACCTCCAACAAGCGGATTTTTGCCATTGGCGATGTGCGGGGCGGTCTGCAATTCACCCATGTGGCGGGCTATGAGGCCGGGATCGTGATTCGCAATGCCTTGTTTCGCCTGCCATCCAAAGCCGATTATACGGCGGTGCCCTGGGTCACCTACACCGATCCTGAACTGGCGCAGGTGGGGCTGACCGAGGCTGAAGCGCGGGAACGCTTTGGCGATGCCGTAGAGATACTAACCGCCGAATATAAGGATAATGATCGGGCGCGCACCGAAGGCATCACCGCAGGGCGGGTGAAGCTGATGGTGAAGGATGGTCGGCCCATAGGCGCCAGCATGGTGGGGGTGGCGGCCGGGGAATTGATCCAGATCTGGGCCCTGGCGATTTCGCAGAAATTGAAGGTTTCGGCGGTTGCGGGCATGATTGCCCCCTATCCCACTTTGGGTGAAATCAATAAAAGAGTGGCAGGCGCCTATTTTACGGATAGATTGTTCAGCGATAGAATGAAGAAGATCGTCAGATTCATCCAGAAATTGGGGTAGACGGCAGCCGGAATGGAACATGGGGTCGAGTCATTGCGCAGCAGCCTGTCTTCGCGGTTGCTGTTATTGACCATCAGCTTCGTGATGGTGGTGGAGGTGTTTGTTTATGTGCCCTCTATCGCCCAGTTCAGGCGCAGCTTTCTTGAAGAACGCTTTGCCGCCGCCCAGATTGCTGCGCTTTCGCTGGTGGAAGCCCCGGGCAATGCCATCAGCAAAGAGCTTGAAACATCCTTGTTGCGCACGGCGGGGATCAAGGCGATTTCCCTGCAATTGGATGATCGTCGCCATTTGATGCTGGATGGCGATGCGCCCGAACACATCGCCGGGCGCTATGATATGCGAAATTCAGCGGCCTTTGATTATGTTCTCGATGCCTTTGCCACGCTGTGGCGCGGCGGCGAGGGTACGATCCTCATCACCGATCAGCCTTTGCCGCGATTGGGGGATGAAATCTCTATCATCATGGAAGAACGCGCCCTGTTCAGCGCCATGGCGCTCTATTCCCGCAATGTGATGGTTTTGTCGGTGATCATTTCTTTTTTCACGGCGGGGCTGGTTTTTCTCTCCCTGCATTTGCTGATGGTGCGGCCTTTGCGGCGTCTCACCCGATCCATGGTCTTGTTTCGCCAGCGCCCCGATGATCCCGAACGGGCTTTGATCCCCTCGTCGCGCAGTGATGAACTGGGTGTGGCGGAACGCGAACTGGCCCGAATGCAGGAAGAATTGCGTTTTGCCCTCAATCAGCGAAAAAGGCTGGCGGCGGTAGGGGCAGCGGTGAGCAAGGTCAATCATGATCTGCGCAATATTCTGGCCACCGCGCAATTATCCTCTGATCGCTTGCTGATGTTTGATGATCCCAAAGTGCGGGATATGTCGCAAAGGATGATTTCCGCCATCGATCGGGCCATCGGTTTATGCGAGCGCACCCTGAAATACGGCCGGGCGGATGAGCCGCCGCCTGATAAGCGAACATTTCCCCTGCATCGGCTGGTGGATGAGGTGCAAACCACCTTGGGCCTTGATCAAAAAGCGCAATCGGCGGGATCGGAACCCGCTCTTCAGTTCAGAAATCTGGTGCCGCAGGATTTTCAGCTTCATGCCGATCAGGATCATTTCTTTCGCGTATTGATGAATTTGGCGCGCAATGCCGCCAATGCCATGGAATCAACAGGCGGCGAAATTCTCGTCACCGCCATGCGCAAAAATAATTGTGATTTTGTGCGGGTGGCCGATAGCGGCCCGGGCCTGCCGAAAAAAGCCCTGGAAAATCTGTTTATCCCCTTCAAGGGATCGGCCAATGCCCGGGGAACCGGATTGGGTCTGGCCATCGTCGCGGAACTGGTGGAGGCCAATGGCGGCAAGGTCAGCCTTGAACGCACGAGCGATGAGGGCACGGTGTTCGTGATCGAAATCCCCTCTCCGGCCTGATTTGGCTCCTCTCCCGCATTGCCCCGGGCTTTGACCCGGGACCCACTCTTTTGCATGCACGAGCCCTTCACCAGATGGACCCCGGCTCGGGGGCCGGGGTTGTCTGTTTAAAATCTGGTAATCATAGCGTGCTGGCAGTGATAATGCCGGTA
>NZ_JARKVQ010000020.1:0-40504 GCF_029946565.1 Iodidimonas sp. MBR-22 | reverse complement strand
TTTGCGATGACATCTGTGCTTCTCCTTGGTTCCATAGTTACCAAGCAAAGCGTCTATAAATCTAGGGGCATCTCATTGGAAGCAACGCAATCCATTCATCTGAAAGATGGTAGCTGGTGGGGAGGCCCATCATTTTGGGCCTCCTGCCGGTGTCAGTCGATCAACGAATTTCCGCGATCTGTGCGCCGAAGAACTCGGCCAATTGGGGGATTGTAGCGGTCGTGTATACCGATGGCCCCGAAGCGAGGTAGACAATAGCGCCGTCAGCACCATTGGCGCGGCCTCCTGCAACCTGGCTCCTGCGCACAAGTGCACCGCCGCCGCTTTTGGCTGGGATGAGGATGAAGTTGTCATTCTGTACGTCCATGACGTGACCCTTTCTGATAGGTTGGTGTCATGGTGAAAGCCGGGATGGCCTTCACCTTATATAACAAACCAGACCCTCAGGGGGTGTCAACATTTTATTTCCGTAACACACTGATATTAAACGGAAAAGACAATCTCGTTCTGCGATGTGGATTAAAAAGTCGAAGTTCGTCGCGCAATCCAATCGTCCAAGTGGGAAGGGCGGTAGTAGATGCGCCCGCCATGACGGATCCATTTTGGGCCAATCGATGATGTTGAGCGTAGCTTGGCAAGGTACTTGGGGCTGTATCGGAAGCCATACTTCGCGGCCATGTAGTCAACAGCCTCGGCGGGTCTCAGGTGCTTTTCCATTTGCGTCTCTCCTAGACAGGTTCGGGACGCGACGCTCTCTGTCGCCCCAGTATATACAATGGAGACGGCAGAATCCGGGGCGACTCTCGGCTACTTTTTTGCGCGCAAGCTTTAACCATCTGTTCTAAATAGAAACTTTATTGCGCCTTGGGGGCCTGACCGAACGGTATGCTGCTCGACATGTCGTTCAGCGCACGGCGCAGCGGGTCTTCTGTCAAATGCGCGTAGCGCGCCGTGGTTTCAGGTGATTTGTGCCCCAACAGCTTTCCAATGAGTTGCAGGCTGAGGCCCTGCGCGGCACCGATGGAAGCAAAGGTATGTCTCAGGTCATGTATCCTTACGTCGCTGATCCCAGCATGATTTGAAATCCGCTTCCAAGGACGTTTCAGATCAGATCGCGGTTTTTGGGGGTCATCCCCGGCCACGACATAGGTCCCGGCTCGGGGAAGCTTTGCCAAGACATCGATAGCTGCGTTCGACAGATAGACCGTTTTCCGCCCGGTCTTGCTGTCAGGAAGGTTGAGCAAGCCGCGTTCAAGGTCCACCTCGGTCCAGCGAAGATGCAAGATTTCCCGGAGTCGGCAGCCGGTCAGCACAAGCAGGCGTATTGCGCCTGTCACATGAGGCGACATGACCTCTCGCATATTCGCGTCCTTAGGCCTGTGCTTGGTTTGTGCTTCGTCTCGCAACAACCATGGAAGGCCGATAGTCTCGGCGTCTTCGAGCGACTTAGCGAGGCTGTCCAGCTCAGCTTGGCTTAGAAAGCGTTCTTTTGATCCATCTTTGAACACCTTAACCCCAGCACAGGGATTGGCTTCCAAAAGACCATGATTGATCGCGTACGTGAATATCCCGCCCAAGAGTCGCACTGTCCTCGTGGCGGTTCCCTTACCGCCCTTGATAATGGAACGCCCTTTCTCGGTTCTTGAATCCCGCGCAGTCTTGCCTGCAGCGATATCCTGCAACATCTGTTCGACGTCACGGCGCGTTACAGCGCTGATCTTCTTCTTCCCGATCAGCGGACAAATGTGGCTGGTAATGCGCCCCATATCTGTCTTGATTGTGCTTTCCTTCTTCGTTGTGACACCATGTTTGATGTAGTCGGCGCAGAGCTGGTTGACTGTTAGTTCGGAGCGTGCACGCTGATCGTCACCGATACGGTCATTTCCGAGCTGTGCTGATGCCAGATAGGACTCAGCAACCTTGCGCGCTTCCTCGGTTGTTACGGTGCCGAAAACCCCCAATGACTTCCTGCGCGATGGGGTGTCACGTCCCCCGGCGCGATACTGCACGACGAACGTCTTTCGTCCACTCTTCCATACTCGGACACCGAAGCCTGCCAGCTTGCCGCACCAGACGAAATAGTCTTTGTCGCGGGGTTCAAGCTTGTCCACTACGGTTTTCGTCAGTCGAACTTGCGTCATTTCGTTACAGTAAGCACATAGTAAGCACGCCTCGGGTATAGCGGGGTGTTAAAGGGTTTTTGTCAGTCACGCTGACTTATCCTATAAAACACTATTTTTATTGAGAAATCAACGCTCAAGGTTAGCTTGGGTATAAGTCTGAAAACAAAAAATGACTTATTCCTTAGCCCTCCGAAGGCAGAGGTCACAAGTTCGAATCTTGTCGGGTGCGCCATTTTTCAAGCCTTGTTATCTTTTCCAAGGTACCCGCCCGCCTTCAATCGGCGCCCGGGCTTGACCCCCCAATCATTATCCCGGGCTTGATCTGGGGGGATACGCGCGAGCGCGATCAGACAAAGAGAAAACTTGGCCAGCGCGGCGCGATCCATTACAACAAGACGATATCCGGGAGACGCGGCCCCCAAAGCAAACAGGGCGCGGGCAGGCCCCCCACATGTGACGCACAAGGCACGAACAAGGCATGGACCAACGGCGCATCGGCACAATATTATCCGAGCTTGGCCTGATCACCGCGCGTGACAAGGCCCAGGCCGAAGCCTTTCAACGCGAAGTGGGTGGCCTTTATGGTCAGGCGCTTTTGCGCCTCGGCGCGCTGGGCGAGCCTGAACTTTTAAAGGCCCTGTCAAGCCAGCTTGATCTGCCGATCCTGACCCCCCAGACCGCCCCCGATGCCAGCGCCTGTCTTGCGGCTGCCGAAAGTCTGGGCCTGCCTCTTTCGTGGTTTTTGCAAAAATCCGTACCGGTTTGGTGTCTGCCGGTTGAAAACCCCGATGCCGCGCCTGATGAAATCCCCGATGAACCGGCATGGCAGCCGGGGATCATCTGCGCCGCGCCCCGCCATAGCCTTGATCCCGATATCCATGAAATGCTGGAAAGCCGCGCCCCCAGCGTGCGCATTCATCTGGCCGCCAACAGCCTGATCGATAGCCTGCTCACCCATTTTGATCAGGCCAGCGCTTCGGCCATGGATGATGATGAAACCGATACCGCCCGCCTGCGCGAAATGGCCGAAGAAGCGCCGGTGATCGATTTTGTGAATACCATCTTCAATCAGGCGCTGAATGAAGGGGCATCCGATATTCATATCGAGCCATCGGAACATATGTTTCAGGTTCGCAGCCGCATCGATGGCGTTTTGCATGTAAAGGCCACCCAGCCGCGCCGCCGTTTCGATGCCGTGGTTTCACGCGTGAAGCTATTATCGGGCATGGATATTGCCGAACGCCGCCTGCCGCAGGATGGCCGCCAAACCATCCGCATTTCCGGCGAGGAGGTGGATTTGCGCGTGTCCTCGCTTCCCACATCATGGGGCGAGGGGCTGGTTTTGCGCCTTTTGCGCAAACAGCGCACCCTGCTCGATCTTTCGGGCCTTGGGCTTTATGGCCGGGCGCGCGATGTGCTCGATGATCTGTTGCGCGAAAATCACGGCATCATCCTTGTCACCGGGCCCACCGGCTCGG
Source organism: Iodidimonas sp. MBR-22 (assembly GCF_029946565.1). Taxonomy (NCBI): domain Bacteria; kingdom Pseudomonadati; phylum Pseudomonadota; class Alphaproteobacteria; order Iodidimonadales; family Iodidimonadaceae; genus Iodidimonas; species Iodidimonas sp. MBR-22. The sequence continues at coordinate 36,903 of NZ_JARKVQ010000020.1, read as the reverse complement.
GCAAATCCACCACCCTTTATCGGGCGCTGGAAACCGTGAATGATGGTATTCGCAAAATCATCACCATCGAAGATCCGGTGGAATATGATATGACCGGCGTGTCGCAGATCCAGACCAAATCGGAAATCGGCTATGATTTCGCCCGGGGCCTGCGCGCCATCCTGCGCCAGGATCCCGATGTGATCATGATCGGCGAAATCCGCGATGGTGAAACCGCCGCCATTGCAGCGCAAGCCGCCCTCACCGGGCATCTGGTGCTGTCCACCCTGCACACCAATTCCGCCCTCGCCGCCATCCCCCGCCTGATTGATCTGGGGCTTGAACCCTTTCTGGTGGCCTCCGCCCTCATCGGCACCGCCGCCCAAAGGCTGGTGCGCCGCCTGTGCCCCCATTGCGCCCGGGATGAAACCAATCCCCAGCGCATCGCCCAGCAAAATGCCTTCATCGACCGGATGGCCGCCGATTGCCCCGCTTTGCAAAGTGCGGTCAATAAAAACCCCGCCCGCTGGCGCACCGCGCCGGGCTGCGATCAATGTTCCCACAGCGGCTATCAGGGGCGGCTGGCTTTATTTGAAATCGCCGCCATCGATGGGGCCATGGCCGAAGCCATTTCCGATGGCCGATCTTTACGCGATATGATCCAGATCGCCCGCCAAAGCGGCTTCATGAGCCTGATTGAAGATGGGGCCGAAAAAGCCCGTGCCGGTGAAACCACTTTGGATGAAGTGATGCGCGTGGTGGGGGCATCCACCGCTATGGCCCACTGAAATGGCGGATTTCAAGCATAAATCCATCAAGGCGGATGGTGTGGTTTTATCGGGCCGGATCGAAGCCGGGTCAAAGCGCGAGGCCTGGCAAAAGCTGAAGGACAAGGGCCTTGAACCCTTCCGGATCGAAGCCGTGGGGCGAGGCGGCCTGCCTTTTGCCGGGCTTTTCCGGAAAAAGCTGAAAAACAAGGCGCGGGCGCGCTATATCCGCCAGATGGCCACGCTGCTTTCTGCCGGATTGCCGCTTTTGGAATGCATGGATAGCCTTTCGCGCAATGGTCATCCGGTGCTGCGGGCGCGCAGCCTTGCCATGCGCCGGGGCCTGCGGGCGGGGGAGCGGCTATCCCAGACCTTTGCCACCCATATGGCCGATTTTCCGCCCTATGTGGCGCAATTGGCCGAATTGGGCGAGCAAACGGGGGCCATTGCCGATGCTTTAAGCGATGCCGCCAATCGCATGGAGCAGGAAGAAGCCCTGCGCCGGGATATACGCGGCGCCCTCACCTATCCGGCATTTCTGGCGGCAACCGGGCTGGTGATCACCATTTTCATGTTTGTGGTGGTGGTGCCGCAATTTGAAGCGATGATCGGCGATGATCGCGATAAGCTGCCGCTGATTTCCAAAATGGTACTGGGGGGATCGGCGCTCTTTCGCGACAATACCCTTGTGCTGGGCTTATCCGCCTTTGCCCTTATCGCCGCCGCGCTGCATATCGGGCGATCCCGCCCCGCCCGGGCCCGCTTTTTCGCCCTGCTTGATCGCCTGCCGGTGCTGGGACCCTTTTTGCGCCGCGCCCAGCTTGCCAATTGGGCGCGCACTATGGGGGTGGCCATGCGCAATGGCGCGCCTTTGCTCACCGCTTTTGATCTGGCCGCCCGGGCTGTGACCAGCCCCAGCTTTTCCCAAGGGTTGATCGAGGCCCGCCGCGCCGTGCGGGCGGGCGAAGCGCTGGATGAAGCGCTATCGAACGGGGTGGCCCTCGATCCCACCTTCACCGATCTTTTGCGTACCGGCCGGCAGGCCGCCGCCCTTGATCAGATGCTTTTATTCATGAGCAATATTTTAGATGATGATGCCCGCGAACGGGCCAAGAAAATCACAGCCCTTGCCGAGCCGGTGGCCATCTTGCTGATCTCGATGATCGTGGGCACCCTTGTCATCGGAATCGTGCTGGCCATGACCAGCCTTTATCAATTTGAAATCTAGAAACGGAGATACGCACCATGCGCCCATGTCGGCTTCGGCATTATCCCAATGCCGCCAGAAAAGGCCAGCAAAGGGGCTTTACCCTGCTGGAAATGCTGATCGTGATTGCCATCATCGCGGTGCTGGCAACCCTTGTGGGGCCGCGCCTGTTTGGCCAGCTCGATAGCTCGAAAGTGACCACCGCACAGGCACAGACCCGCATGTTGCGCACCGCCCTCGATACCATGCGGATCGATATCGGCCGCTATCCCACCGAGCAGGAAGGCTTGTCGCTTCTGGTCACCCCGCCCGATGATCCGGCCTTGCGATCAAGCTGGTTCGGACCTTATCTCGATGGCTCGATCCCGGTTGATCCCTGGAACAATCCCTATCGCTACCGCGCGCCGGAAACCCGGGGCGGGGTTGCTGAAGTTTATAGCTATGGCCCCGATAATGCCGAAGGGGGCGAGGGGCTGGATGCCGATATTTCCTCCACACGCTAAGGCGAAGGCGAGCCGGCAGGGGTTCACCCTGCTGGAAATGCTGGTGGTGCTGGCGATCATGGGGCTGGTTTTGGGGCTGGCCGCACCGCTTTTCACCGCCCGCATTGAAAGCGGCCAGTTGATCCAGCAGGCCGAAGCCATCGCCACCCAAATGCGCCATGCCCCCATGCGCGCCCGGCTTGATGGCCAGGCTTTTTATTATGGTGCTGAAGGCAATATCCCGCCCGGTGCCCGGCCCCTTGATTTCGATCTGCCCGATGGCTGGATCATCCGCAGCACCGGCGCCTTGATGATCAGCGATATCGGGCTGTGTGCGGGCGGCGAGATCACCCTTATCGCCCCATCCGGGCGCAGCCTTCGCCTGCAAATTCGCCCGCCTTTGTGCGAAACCATCATCACCAGTGGCCCGCAGCAGGCTGGCTGATCGGCTTCAGGCTGCAGGGGCAATCCCCATTGCCTGCAAAATGGTGGCATTGATTTTGTGCACATCAAAGCGGGCTTCTGCCAGCGCGCGGCTTGCCGCCCCCATCCGCGCCACATCCTCGGGATGATCGATGAAATGCTGCATTGCCGCTGCCAGCGCCGCCGGATCGCGCACCGGCACCAGCAGGCCATTTTCGCCCGCAATTACCGTATCCCGGCAGCCCGGCGCATCGCTTGTGATCACCGCCCGCCCGGTGGCCAAAGCTTCGGTGGTGGAACGCGGCAGGCCTTCGCGCCAGCTTGGTAAAACAAACACAGACGATGCCACAAGATACGGGCGCACATCGGCAACCGCGCCCGGCCATTCGATGATCCCTTCCTGCACCCAGCCCTGCACCGTTTCCTGGGTGAGGGAACCGGGATTATCATCCAGCCCGCCTAAAAGCACAAAGCGCGCAGCGGGATGACGGGCCTTGATGCGGCGCGCGGCTTCGGCAAATTCATAAAGGCCCTTTTCGCGCAATAATCGCGCCACCAGCAGAAAAACCGGGGGCGCATCGGCCATAGGCGGCGGCACATGCGCATAATGATCAAGATAAACCCCCGTGCCATGAACATTAAGCCCCACACCCCGGGGCAGATGCCCAGCCGTGGCGAAATGCTGGAGATCATCGCCATTTTCAAAAAACACCTGTGTGCAGCGATGAAGGGCCAATCGATACAGAAGCGAAACGATCATCTTTAAAAAACGCTTTTTCAGATCAGGCGGCGTGTCTCCATCCGTGAAAACATAGCCAAGCCCGGCAATCAGCGCAAAACGATGTGGCACCCCCGCGAGCCATGCAGCCAGGCTCCCATAAATCACCGGCTTGATGAAATAGCCAAAGCTTCCATCCACATCCAGCCGCCGCAAAAGCCGCGAAAGGCGGAGCATATGCCCCAGATCGCGCAGGGGGTTCATGCCGGTGCGATCCAGCCGATAATCAACAGGCACCGCCCCCAGCGCCTCGACCTCTGCCCGCGATGTGGCATCATGATCAGGGGCCAGCGCATAAACCCGCACCCCGCAACCGATCATCGCCGCGATCAAGGGCCCCCGATGATGCAACATCGAGCGCGCCTGATTGGATATCACCGCCACCGACCGGATGACGCCCCGGCCGTCCTGATGCGCTTCATGTGATTTTCGATTATTGTGCTGCGGCATGGCGGTTCTCTTTATCGGCCCATCGTGTGAGGTTCGGATTGCTGACGCCACCAGGCCTGAAACATCAGAATATCCCACAGATGATAGTGCCAGCGCCGACCATGAAACAGATGCTCATCCCATAAGCGGCGAATCGGGGCGGGGTCGAAAAAGCCGTCTTCTCGCAGCCGCTTTTCATCGAGCAGATCTTCTGCCCAATCGCGCAAAGGACCGCGCAGCCAATCTTCAATCGGCACCCCAAAGCCCATTTTCGGCCGATCGATCAGCTTTTGCGGCACATGACGATATAAAACCTCGCGCAGAATATGCTTGCCCACACCCTTTTTCAGCTTGGCGCTCATGGGTACTTGCCAGGCAAATTCCACCACATGATGATCCAGAAAAGGCACTCGCGCTTCCAGGCTGGCCGCCATGCTGGCGCGATCCACTTTGGTCAGAATATCATCGGGCAGATAGGCGACGAGATCGCGAAACATCATTTTCTGGCGGAAATCGGGGAAATCCGGCACCTGATCAAACACCGAGAGCCCGGGCCCCTGCGCCCCCAGAACAACGGGATAAGGATCTCGCCAATGGGAAATCAAATCGCCATAGATGCCCGCTTCATCCGAACGAAGCAAAAAATCCGCAAGCTTTGGCAAGCGATCCCGCACCGCTACCGTGGCCATGCTTTTGGGTAAAAGCCCGTTCACCCCGGCAGCCAGATGCCCGGCAAAGCCGGTGCGCAGAAATCCTGCCGCCAGCGCCCGGCCTTGCCGTGGAATCCGGGCCAGCGCCGCCTTCAGATGCATGGCCCGCGCATAGCGATCATAGCCGCAGAAAAGCTCATCCCCACCATCGCCAGACAGGCTCACGGTCACATGCGCCCGGGTCATCTCGCACAAGAGGCTTGTGGGGATTTGCGAGCTATCGGCGAAGGGTTCGTCCCACATATGGGGAAGTCGGGGGATCACATCTAGCGCTTGTTTCGCGGTCACATATAATTCTGTGTGATCGGTTCCCAGATGCTGCGCCACCTCTTTGGCATAGGTGGCTTCATTATAGCGGCTTTCATGAAAGCCGATGGAAAATGTGCGGATTTTCCGGGTGGATTGCGCCTGCATCAGGGCGACAATGGTGGAGCTGTCAATCCCCCCGGATAAAAAAGCCCCCAGCGCCACATCCGCTTCCATCCGCCGCCCTACGCTGCCCATCAGCAGGGTTTCAAGACGATCGACCAGCCCCGCTTCATCGGCCAGGGGATGGGCGGCGCCCGCCTGCGCGATGCTGTGCACATCCCAATAAGCATGGGGCGGCGGCAGGCTTTGATCCCCGGCCTTTAAGATCAGCCGATGGGCGGGCGGCAATTTATGCAGACCGTGCCAGATCGCATAAGGGGATGGCACATAATTGAATTGCAGATAGGCGGCCAAAGCATCGCGATCAACATGCTTTTCAAAGCCCGGCCATAGGGTCAGGGATTTCAGCTCGGAACCGAATAAAAAGGTGCCATCCGCCGCAAAGCCATAATAAAGGGGCTTTTCCCCCAGCCGATCACGGGCGAGAAACAGGCTGTGATCCTGTTGATCCCAAAGGGCAAAGGCAAACATGCCATTGAGCCGGGACAGCGCCGCATCGGGGCCTATCGCCTCGATCACCGCCAAAAGGGTTTCGGTATCGGAATGCCCCCGCCATGCCGGGGCCTTGCCTGCGTCGTTGAGTTCGGCCCTTAAATCATGATGGTTATAAATCTCGCCATTATAAACGATGATATAGCGCCCGGATGCCGAATGCATCGGCTGATGCCCCGCCGACGACAGATCGAGAATCGACAGGCGGCGATGACCAAACCCCACGCCCCGCGCCCTATCCAGCCATTGGCCGCCATCATCGGGACCGCGATGGTGCACGGCATCGGTCATGGCCCTCAGGATTTGCGCGCCGCCTTCGGGCACGCCCTGCCAATTGATAAAGCCCACAATCCCGCACATCAGCCATCCGCCCCTTTTTCTGTTCAGTTTTCCGTTATGATCGCTTTGGCCTGTTCAGAACATGGTGATAAAGGGCCAGATAATCCGATGCCACCTTTGACAGGCTATAATGTTCGATCACCCGCTGTCGGGCCTGTTGTCCCAGGGCATTGCGCTTTTCTTGTGGCATATCCTTCATCTGAAGCAAGGCTTTTGCCAGCGCTTCGGGGTTTTTGGGCGGCACCACCAGCCCGCTATCCGCCACAATCGCCGCCGATTCCCCCACATCTGTGGCAATCGCCGGAATCCCGCAGGCCATCGCTTCGCCCAGAACATTGGGAAAGGCCTCGCTCCAGGACGAACTGACCAGACAATCCGCCGCCGCCATCAGATCGGGAATATCATCGCGCTCCCCCAAGAAATGCACGCGATCATCCCTTATTTCGCTGAAGGCCGGATTGCGGCTATCCACCCCGGTTCCGGCCAGCAGAAACACGATATCGCGGCTTTTGATCCGGGCGATGGCCGCCAGCAATCCCCGATGATCCTTCATCGGATGAAAACGCGCCACATGCAAAACCACAAAAACATCCGGGCCAATGCCCAGTGTCGCCCGCAGCCGCGCCCCCTTCAGCGGGTGGGGGGTCAGCCGATCGGTATCAAAGCCATTGGGGATCACCTGAGCATATCGGGGGCTGAAACCGATTTTCAGATGCTGATCGTGGCTGATTTGGGCATTGAAGGTGAGGGCGGCAAGGGATGCGCTCAGGCCTGCGGTTGCCCGAATAACCAGATTGGTGGTCAATTTTTCGTTCGACAGGCGTTCGATACTATGGCGGATGCCTGCCACCACCGGGCGACCCTGCGCTGAAAGCTGCGCGGCCAGAATGGCATGATACATCCAGCCATGAACCAGATCGGGATCAATGCGCCGCACATGCCTGCGCAAGCGCAAAAGATGGAGGGGATTGGGTCGCCCCATGCGCATGCCCAAACTTTCCACCGGCACCCCCAGGGCGCGGATTTTCTCGGCATAGATGCCATCGTCGGTCAAAGACAGCACATGATGGCGCACTGCCCCCCGATCCATGGCACCCAGCAGCTTATAAAGCATATGTTCCGCACCGCCGCGACCAAGGCCGGTGATCATATGAAGGACCGATTTCAGCGGAGCCATTCCTGAAAGCACTTTCCTATAACCCTAGAGCGATTTCGAGCGGAGTGGGGTCACGACGCGGCAAGGAAATCGCGTTTAAACAAATATTTAGAGCATTTGATCCGATCCCCTTTGATCGGAAAATGCTCTAGAAGATCAAGGGGCAACAGAGCGAATGATCTTTGCCATCCGAAGTGATAAATGCGCGAGGCTGAAATGCGCGACAACCAGCCTGCGGCCTTTTTCGCCCATTTTTTGCCCCAGATCGGGATTGGTGAGCAGGGCGCTGATCTGCTCGGCCCAGTCGCCTTGGGTGGCGGCCCCGAAACCGATCTCATCCATGGCCAGCAATTCCGCATTCATGCCAATGGGGCTGACCACCACAGGCAGCCCGCACGCCATATAGGTCAGCATTTTATAGGAACATTTCCCCCGCGACCAATCATTGTCCTCGATGGGCATCAGCCCAAGGCGAAGATCTTGCAGGGCTGAAACCTCAATCTCGGGCGACCAGCGCACATAATCCACCCGATCCGCATCGAGATTTTGAAACCGAGGGGGGCGATTGCTGATCACCCGCAGCCTTGCGCTTTTGTTTTTTAGAAACACCATCGCCAGCGCCGGTTCCAGGCGTTCCAATTGGATGAGATTGCCCCCCGATCCCGACCAGCCGATGATCTGGGATTGCGAGGGTGGCTGTGATCCCGGGCAAAAGCGATCACTATCCACCGCTGTGGGCAAAAGCCAGGTTCGGCATCCCAGATCATCGAAATAGCTTTGCAAAAAGCTGTTGCCGCAGATCACCCCATCGCTGAGCCGGGCGAGCCGGGCGGCAAAACCGCCGCGCTTGTGCAGCCAGATCGCATCATCCACATCCAAAAGGCGCGGCCCGGCGAAATAAGGCTCCAACGTCAGAAGGGTGCTGACCAGTTCGCGCTGAAACAAGATGAGATCAAACTGGCGGCTTTTGAGGATATGGGGCACCCGCTCAAGGATCGTGGCCAAAAGCCAGGGCGGGCGTTTCCACTGGGCTGGCGGGGGATATTGCCCGGCCCGGGATGGAAATTCCTGCACCATCAGGCCATGGCTTTTTAAAGGATCGATATATTGCCGCACCCGGAAACGAGCGCTGGGAACGGTTTGGCCGCCGGTAAAAGCGGCAATATTCAGGGGGGTTCGTGTCATCGGATCGGGTTATGCTCTTGATGGCGATTGCCTGCCCAGCCGGGACCCGCGGGCAGAAGGATCAAATAAACGGATATGCCGCGCCACCACAAACACAGCCCCAAACAAAACCAGCTTGATGATCGGGTTGAGCGAAGTCAGCAAGGCATCGGCCAGAATGCCAAGGATAATGCCATAGAAAATCATGGCATAGACTAAAAGCCAGGGCAAGGAACCCGATTGCGCCAATTTATGAACCGCACCGCTGATCAGCCCCAGCAAAAACATGAAACCCGCCACCCCCAGCATGCCATAATGGGGATAATAGAAAAAATAGATACTATAGGTATTATAGCCCACCACCCCCGGCCCCAATTCGATGAATTTCCCCGGAGGATTGGGGGCATCGAAAAAAGCCCCGAAATAATTGATGGTGCGGATGAAAAATTCCCATGGGCTTTTGATTTCAGGGATCTGTTCAATTCCATCGAGATAAACGCTGAAGGCCACCGCGCTGGTGGTGAGATAATTCAAAAATATCTGCCCCGTGAGCCCGGCGGCGTCGAGCAAGGTCATCTCGCTATCCGCCGCCAGCGAATTGCGCAAAACCGTAATGCCCCCAAAGGCAATCAGAACGAGGATCATGAGGATGATCAGCGCCTTTACCGGCAAGCGTTTTCGGGTGAGGCCATAAACGGCAAAAGACCCCACCAGAAGGCTCAATAACCCGCCCTTGGCCGCCGTGAGGAGATTGTAGAAAACGGCCAGAGCAAAAAGGGCGGCGATCAGCAGCCGCCAGCGACGGCCCCCTTCGGTAACGGCAAGGGCCACCAGCGTGGCAAATGTGGACAGCACCACCAGATTATTGACCAGCGCCCCCCGCCCGGCATTTTGCGCTTCATCCAGCATACCTTGGCGCACCTCAAGGAAAAACATGGGCGTGAACGGCGCGGACGACGAAAATGACATGATATGGCGCAGATAAAAGGGGAGCCCGATCACCAGCAGCACCAGCACAGCCAGCAGCAAAACCCGATCGCTTTGATAGAAGCCCTGATTAGGCGCTTGGCCCGACGATGGGGCAAATCCGGCAGGGATTTCAGCACGCCAGCGCAGGCTGCCCAGAAGCGTTCCAAAGGAAAAATAAAGCGCCCCGGCCAGGAAAACCCCCAAAGCCTGCCAAGAAACCGGATAAAGCCACATCTGGGCCAAACACATCAAGGCGAAGACCACGAACCAGATGCCATTCCACGCCACAGCCGGGTGAAACCACGACCGAGCCATGAAAAGGCTGATGGCCATCAGGCTGCCAAAGGCAAAGCTGCCCGCCAAGGCCACCACAAGGCCATCCATCGCCCCGTTCATGGCCGAGCGCCATTATCGGGGGCCTGAGCCGGCATGAGAAAGCCGCCCATCAGATCAACCCGATCAATATCCAAATCGTGCCAGCACATGCGCATTCTCTTTGGCGAACAGGGCAAGCTCTTCATCGGCTTTATGGGGCAAAGCGCGGCTAGGCCGAATATCCGCAACGCCCGCCCGTGCGGCCTCTGCCCCACAATCCAGACCGCAAAATTGCGCAATCGGCCCGATCATCTCAATGGGATTGGCCAGAAAATCCTCATAAACGATCTCAAGCTTTTGCTGATCGGGCAGCGCTTGCAGCCGGTTTTCCACTTCCTCCAGATAATCGGCCCACAGGCTGAAGCCGCCCTCGATTTTGGCACAGCGCGGCGATTCCATAAAGCCACTGCGTTTGGGGCGCAGCGCCGCCAAAGCCCCATAGCGCTGGTAATGGGCGGTGATCGATGCCATTCCCTGTTCGCCGCGCACCTTCAGGCTTTGGGCCACATCCACCCCATGCCGCCGGATATGGATGATGCGGGCATCGGGAAACAGCCGCAGCCACAGCGGCAAAGTAAAGCTGTTGCGCGGATCTTTCCAGCCCCATGGTTCAGTGATGGCGCTGGTCTTGCGATATTTGAGATAACGCGAAAGGCCCAGAAAATGGAGCGCACGCGGCCCATCCATCTGATTGCGCACATAGCGTTCCACCCATTCCAGAAGGGCCGGATTATCCCACAGATCATGAATGGGCAAAGGATGATCCCAGCGCCCGCCGCATTGGCTCAACAGCCATGAATTCAGCCGCAAAAAAAACACGGCTTCATTATTGCCCTCCTTATGCGCCCCGACAAAAAGGCCCAAACGCTCGAGAACGCGCCCCAGCATGCTGGTGCCCGAACGGTGCATTCCAATGAAGATGACAGGGGATTGATGATGCATGGGGCAAAGGCTCTCAACGAAAGAGGAGGAAATAATTGCACGGAAGAAAATGGAGATAACGCATGGCATAAAAAGACGACAGAATATTTTGCATGGCCAAAGGCACAGCCACCGCCAAAGCCGCCATGATAAGGCCCGCGCCGCCCATGATCAGGCCCGACATCAGCAAAGACAACAAAGCCGCCAGCGCCACCGATTTCCAAAGCTGGCGTTCATGCCCGGTCATGATCAGCAAAAATCCCACCGAACCCGTGGCTGCATTGACAAACTGCCCCGCCGCCAGAATCGAAAGTGCTATGGCCCCCTCTTTGAAATCGGCCCCAAACAGCCCCAGAATGAATGAGGGGAAGACGATGAAGGCCAATAAAAGGGGCGCCGCCAGAAGGGTGATGAGCGCCGTTGATTTCACCGCCAGCCTTTGCAGCGCTTCATGATCGCCTTTTGCCCACAGGGCGGCAAATTTCGGGGCGGCGATACTATTGACTGCCACCAGCAACAGGCTGGTGAGCGTTGCTGTGCGCACAGCAACCCCAAACAGCCCCACCTCGGTGCTGCTGCCAAAGGCACCCAAAGCCAATAAGGGCACCCATTGCATCAAAAGATGCAGGATCGAAATCCCCCCCAAAGGTCCGGCGGACCGCAGCAATTGGCGCATGGAAAAATGCCCGCTGCCGGTTTTATCCGGCCCGATTTTATCTCGCCGAGAAAGCTGCCAGTGCCACAGCCCCCACCCCAGCAAAAGGGCCATCAAAGCCGCCAGCCCATAGGCCATGATCGCCCCGCTTGCGCCCCAATCGGCCCCAGTGGAGGTGGCCAGCAACAGCAGCCATAAAAGGGCAAAAAAGGGCAAAACCGCGCCTTGGAGGATTTGCGAGGCGAAAATCTTTTTCAGGCCTTTCAGACTTTCCGCAAATATCGGCAATAAAGCCAGAACCGGCACCCCCAAAGCCACGATCCTGAGGGGCATGAGAAGGGCGGGCTCATCAAAAACCGTTGAAGCCAGATAGGGCGCTGCGAAAAAAATTGCCGTGGCCAGCAACAGGGATGAGAAGAGCGCCCCGCTCACCGCCCGCAAAAAAACAGCCCGCACATCAGCCCATCGTTCCTTGGCAGCAAAGCCCGAGATAAAGCGCAATGTGGCATTATCAAGGCCCCAAAGGGCAACTGTGGCGGCCATTTGCAACAGGGTCAGCGCAAGGAAAAACAGGCCCGTATCCGCCACCCCCAAAAGCCGCGCCACCAAAACATTGAAGGCAAACATCAGGCCCATGCCCGTGATCTTCAGGCCAAAGGTGATTGCCGCCCCGGATAAAATATCCCTGAAATGATGATCGAGATGGCCCATGAGCCATCGGCGCATACCCAAAAGCCCCCCGCGCCCTGATGAAGGATCAGCCTTGCTCACGCACCAAAGTCCCCCGCCAGTATTCAATCGACAGGGCAACCCCCACACCCAGTGCAAGGCCAAGAAACAGCGACAGAAAAACAATCAACGATCTTTGGGGATGGGATCGCACCTGCGGCACGGTGGCTCGATCAATCACCCTGAAAGCATATTCGGGGCGCGAATTGGCCATCATCGCCTTTTCAAGCTGTGCCTGCATCAGGCCATAAATGGTGGCCTGCAATCCTGCCACGCGGGTGTTTTCCGCCTCGTCTTTCAAAAAGGTCATCGCCCTTGTGGCTTCGGCCACGGTGCGGCTGCGGATTTCGGCATTGGCCTGGGCCACGAATTCATTGGCCCAAAGGGCGGCTTTTTGGGGATCGCGAAAACGAAAGGAAACGGTGACAAGGCCATTATCCGTATCTTCGCGGATATGGCGGATTTCAGTACTGAATAATTCAAAGGCTTCCCAATCCGATGGAATATGGCTGGGTGGTATCCAGCCTTCATCCCCCGAAAGCCGGGCGATCAGTGCCGAAAGCCCGGCGATCATCCGCCCGATCACGCCCGGATCCCCTTGCCGCCAATCGCCTGTTTCCGCATTCCATTGCTCGGGAAAAAGATCGGGCATCAACTTGTTATTAGTGATGAACCGCATGGAAAATTCATAGGATTTGAGCACCGCCATATGCGCCACCTGATCGCTATCGCTATCGCCCAGGCTGATCCCCGCCAAAGCCGCCGCCCCGCCCAAAGATCCCCCCAATCCTGAAAGGGCACCCCCCTGCTCCGTGCTGGCGGGCTGGGTGGTCACGGTGGCGGTGTAAAGGGGCTTTGTAAAAATGGCATAGGCCAGCCCAAGCCCTGTAGAAACCGACAGGATCATCACAATCAGCCAAAGATGCCGGCGGATGGCGGCCACCATATCATGAAGATAGACGACATTGGGCTGGCCATAGGATTGCGGCCCCTGCCCCGTAGCGACCAGCGATTGCGGGCTTCCCCCGGTAGCGGTGGCCCCCTTATCTTGCATCTCGGTCATGATCGATTGTTCCTGCTCGGCTTTAGGCTTTGGGTTTTTCTCAGCGCGTTTTGATCAGGGTTTTATAATGCTGATCGATCCAATCCCGATAGCGCCCATCCAGAATGGCCTGCCACCAGTGGGGATGATCCAGATACCATGTGATGGTTTGGGCCAGCCCCGATTTGAAATCCACCTGCGGGCGAAAGCCCAGATCCTGAGCGATCAGGCTGGCATCGATGGCATAGCGCCGATCATGGCCCGGGCGATCAGGCACGAATTGTTTCAGGCTGGCCGTGGGCAGGCCCCGGGCTGCGGGGGCATCCGGATAGTGTTCGGCCAAAGCGGGGCGGGCGGCAAAGGCCGCATCAAGGCCCGCGCAAAGCTGATCGATGAGATCGAGATTGCTTAATTCACAGCCCCCACCCACAGCATAAACCGATCCCGCCCCGCCATGATGCAAGATGGTATCGATAGCCGCGCAATGATCATCCACATGCAGCCAATCGCGCCTGTTTGCCCCATCGCCATAAATGGGCAAAGGCCTGCCATGAAGCGCATTGATCAAAAACAGCGGGATCAGCTTTTCGGGGAATTGATAAGGCCCGTAATTATTGGAACAATTCGAGAGACTGGTCTTGAGGCCAAAGCTATGATGATAGGCCCGCACCAGATGATCGGCGGCGGCTTTCGATGCCGAATAGGGCGAATTGGGGGCATAGGGCGATTGTTCGGTAAAGGGCGGGGCCTCCATCTGCAAAGAGCCAAAAACCTCATCGGTAGAGATATGATGGAAGCGATGATCGCGGCCGCTGCCTTCATCGAGCCAGACCATGCGCGCTGCCCGCAAAAGCTGATGGGTGCCAAGGATGTTGGTTTCAATAAAGGCTTCAGGGCCGTGAAGAGAGCGATCCACATGGCTTTCAGCGGCAAAATGCACGATCCGGTCGATATCGCGATCCCGCAAAAGCCCCGCCACCAGATCGAGATCGGCAATATCCCCCACCACCAGATCCACCGCTTCGGCTTTGATCAGATCATCGATGCTCGCCAGATTGCCGGCATAGCTCAAGCGATCGAGAATGATCATCTCAGACTTTGGATGATGCGCGGCCCAGTGATGGGCAAAATTCGCGCCAATAAACCCCGCCCCGCCCGTGATCAGCAGATTACCCATGGATTGCCTTATCGTCTATTGCCCTATCGGCACAGCCCTATGCTTTTGGATAGCCCCCCTTGCCGCGCAACGCAATGAAAGACAGGCCTTCGGGTCATTTCATCAGGCCCGCCATAAGCCCGCCACAAGCCCCCGGGGGGGGCGCGATGGGTGCCTAGCCCGCGGGCAGGAAGGGCTGCACCGGTTGCCAGCCCAAAAGCTCGACCGACCAGGATCGGGCAGGCAGATCGGGGGCGGTGATCGTGACCAGAACCCGAAAGCGCTGCAGGGAAAAGCGCCCTTCGGCCCCAATCGCCGAGGTGATCCGCCGCGCCGCGCCCAGGGGTTCGGATCGCCATTGCATCTCCGCCCCCAAACTTAATTCAGCACGGCCCTCCGGCTCCAGAACCGGATTGATCGAGCGCAGCAAAGCCAGCGCCCCGCGATCCAGTGTAATCCGCTGCTGCGCCCGTTCCACCCCCAAAGCCGCGCGGATCGAGCTTTGCTGCAAACCCAGCAAAGCCGCCAAAGCCGTGCCAAGAATGGCGATGGCCACCAGAACTTCAAGCACGGTGAAACCCTGCATCAGGGCACGCTTTGAGGTGCCCCCGATCTTCATGGCTGCTTGGGCAGGCGTGTCCGCAGTTTTAACGGATCGGCCAATGACCTATTGATATCATCGGTGAGATAATCAACAAAACGTGCCCGATCTTCGGAACTGCGAATGATATAGGCGGTGATAATCACCAATAGCTCCGTGCGCTCCACACTCAGTGAATCGACGCTGAACAGGCTGCCGAGCCACGGAATATCCTTTAGCAGGGGAATCCCCGTATCGCCCCGGGTGATGCTATCCTGAATCAGGCCGCCAAGCACCGCCGTGCCCCCATCATCCAAGGTGAGCTGGGTGCTGAGATTGCGATTCGAGATGATCGGGCTGGCAATCGCCGCATTGGGATTGGGCAAAGCGCTGGAAACTTCCTGTGTGATGGTGAGATCCACCCGCCCGGTGCTGTAAACAATCGGTTCGATATTCAGCAAAACACCGGTGGACCTGAACTGCACGGATTGCAAAACATCGCGCGAGCCGCCACCGCTTTGCTGATCCGCCGCCGATTGCGAGGTGATCACCGGCACATCGGTGCCCACCTGAATATTGGCCGCCCCCCCCGACCGCGCCACAAGACGCGGGGTGGAGAGCACATTCACCTGCTGATTTTGGGCAAAGGCATTGAGCGCGCCCGACACATCGCCGCTTAAAAAGCCGAGATTAAAGCCCGAAGCCGATAGCCCAAGCCCGCCATCGGTGCCAAAGCTGACATCCGCCCCACTGCCCCCCACACTATTGACAAAAAACTCAACGCCATATTGGGTTTCGTCGGTCAGGGTCACTTCGGCCACCGTGACTTCGATCAAAACTTCGGGGGTGGGCTGATCGAGCCTGCGCAATAATTGCAAAAGCCGTTGGTAATCGCTGGCACTGCCCGAAAATATCAGCCGATTGCCCAAGGGATCGACGACAATCTCGCCCTGCGAACGGGATTGCGACCCCCCGTTTGAGGCATTGGCGGCAGTGGGGGCCGTTGTAGTTTCGGCACCCGGCAATCGCCCGCCCCTGTTGCTTAAAACGGCATTGGCGGTTTCGGCAATCGAGGCGGCATCGGTATTTTGCACATCATAAACGAAAATCTGATCGATATCCCCCTTTTGCGAGGGCTGATCCAAACTATTGAGCCAATAGAGCACCCTTTGCCGGGCTTCTTCTTCGCGCACGAAAACCAGCAGGCTATTGGAAAAAGGAACCGGTACCATGTGGATCGGTAAAAACTGGCGCTCGCCAACGGACGCCTGCCAGCCTTCGGCCCGCAGGATTTTCGCCAGTTGTTCGGCCAATTCCTCGACCTGCCAGAAAATCGGCTTGAACTGCATCACTTCGGAATTGGCAAAAGCCAGATCATCCATCGTCTCGATGATTTCAAGGGCGGCATCCACATCTTCGGGCAGGCCGGTCAGGATCACCGATCCGGTGGTGGTATCATTGGTCACTTCCAGGGCCCCGCCGCGCGGAAAAGCCTGCAACAAAAGATTGCGCATATTGTTGGAATCGATGGCCTGCATCTGCACAAACTGCACCACCGGGCGCAAAGCGGCCGGGGTGGATTGCCGGGATCGGGAACGCAGGAATTGCGGCCGCCGTCCACGGGCATTGGCATCGGCGATCACCACATAAAGGCCATCTTGCGGGCTGACACGAATGCCATAATCCTTCAGGGCAACAGAGACCAGATGCAGAAAATCGGGTGCCGAAAGCGCCCCTGATGAGCGCAATTGAATAACATCCTTGCGCGCCGCCACTTCCGGCCCGGTGGAATAGGGAACCTTCAAAATCTCGCCAAAAACCACATCAATGAAGGCCGGCAGGATCAGCGGCGGCACCGAGGCATCCACCGCCGTTTCGGGCAAGGCCGGGGCCTTTACCTCATCGGATGTTTGCGGCGCATCAGATTTGATCGAGGGCACGGCCGTGGCGCGCAGGCGCTCGTTAAACGGCTGCTTTAGAAGCTGATTATCATTGGCCGGGGCATCGCCGATGCTATCGCCCTGCCCGGCCGGACGATCCGCCCGATCAACGCGATCCCCCAAAGAATTATTGCGCACAGCGATTTCGGGCTGCATGTTCCAATTGGCACAGCCCGCCAAAGCCATGAACCCCATGAGCCCCCACAGCGGACCGCGCACGCGCAAAAATCTCAAAGGGCTTCGGCTCATAGGTGTGGGATCATTCTCAATATTATTCAAAACCAGTGATTGGTTGCGGCACGATAGAACCGCAGCCGGGGGCGGTCAATCTTTCTCGATCCTTTGATCATGCAGCAAAATGCCGAAAATTTTTCCGCATATTTCACTTTATCATTCATTGGATCGATTTATAGGGGTGATTGTCTCAAAAGCGAATAAAGGAAGGGTTAGCATCTGCTCATCTTCATACTGCACCTTCAGGGCATCAAGGCTGATAGACAGAATCTGCCAGCCCGGTGCCGGCGCGCTGCCTTCGGGCCAACCCGTAATCGTCCCATCCTTTTGCCGCAGATACACCATGGGCGAGGCATCGAGGAAGGCGGCGGCAATGATTTGCGGAAAAGACGCGCGGAGCGCCGCCAGACTATCGGCACCCGCTGCCCCTGTTGCCCCCGCCGCAGCCCCGGGGGCCTGATAGGCTTTGGCCTCAACCGCGCCAAAAGCCCCACCCGCCAGCAAAAGCCTTGCCAGATCATAAAGGCCGATGCCCCCCTGCCTCGCCATGGCAGCGGGCGGCGGCACCGTGGGACGCCATTCGATGCTGTTTTCAATCTCTTTGCGCATGGCCACATCAGCCATGAAATAGGCCGCAATGCCCGATAAAATCCCGAAAGCCGTGATCAGCAGGGCGGGCAATAAAAACAGCCGCAAGCGATCATGATCCATTGGATGCCCCCCCCCTGTTCGCCTGTGGCACGGTATTGGTTTGAGGGGCATTGGTTTGAAGGGAAGGGGCGGGGGTCGGCTGGAAAGGGGCAATGCCCGAAAACCGGATATTGGCGCCACGAGCCGCAAAATTGGCATTGAAATCGGTGGTAATCAAGCGCGGCATGGCCAAGGACAAGGCCAGCATCATCCGCACCACTGCCCCCTGATCCCCCCGCACATTGAGATCGAAACGCAGGGCATCCACCCCATCAACCTTCAGGATTTCAGGATTCACCCGCACATTGCTGGCCGCCACATCCTGCTCTTTGGCCAGCGTTTCCAAAGCCCCATGGACCATCGCCGCCGCAATACCGGCGGTGGGGGCCTGCCACGCCCCGGCCTGCCAATGATCCATATCCATCTGCGCGGCTTTCGCCCGAACCGCCCATAAAGCGGGATCATCGAGATCATCCATGATCATCGCCTGAGTGCGCGCCGCCTGCGCCCGCTGCCCGGCTTGCAAAGCCGAGGCGCGCATGTCCAGAAAAATCCAGAGCAGCAAAAGAACAAACAGCAGTTTCAGGCCCAGAATGACCCGATCATTCGTTTGCTGCTTGAGCCATGAAATCAATTCAGTCATGATCTATCCGTTTCATAGGCTCTTCTTATGGCAGCTTCGGGCGGCGGCTCGCAAGCCCCGCTGAGATGACCATCTGAGATCACCATCTGAGATCACCATCTGGCACGATAAGGGATCGGAGCGCGCGCTCCAAAAAAAACGACCCGCAAAAGATTTTGCGGATCGTTTTCTGCCCAACTAACTTGATTACTCCGATATAATGGAGACCAATCTTAATGGGTCGCACACACGAGGACCATCAACAGGCTACGAGATATTAATTTGAAACGCAAGTCCGAAAGCGTCAGGAAATTGCAGCACTCTGCTGGTTTCAGCCTGATCGAAATGATCGTAACGCTGGCGCTCTTATCGCTTATCTCCCTGATTTTATTTCAATCTGCCATCACCCAATGGTCGAATATGCAGCGCATTTCTTTGGCTTTCGAGCGCGCCCAGAACCTGCCCTTGCGGGAAGAAATTTTTCGTGATGTAGCCGGCCAGCTTCTGCCCGGCTGGCCCGAACAGCAGATCGGCATCTTCAGAGGGGGGCCAGAGGGTTTTAGCGGCATCACCTTGCGGCCCTTCTCGGCCCTTGATCATCAGCTTGCCCCCCTTGATGTGCGCATCAGCAATCAGGGGGCTGGCCAAAGCCTGATCATGGGTGGCGAGGATGCCAATGACATTCTGGCCAGCGAGATCAGCAATGCGCGCTTTGATTATAAAGCCATGGATGGATCATGGCATGATCGCTGGCCGCCCGAAACCAAGCCGGGAAACGGCTTTTTCACGGATCAGGTCTATTTTGAAACGCCCCAATTGCCCGAAGTCATCCGTTTGCGCTTTAGCCGCTCGAATACCCGCCATATCTGGTATGTCACCCCGCATAATCGCAATAGCCTGCCCTTTCGCCTTGAAGATCCCAATGCCGGGGATAACGCCTTATGATCAGCAAACCGGCAGCCCCCGCGCATGCACATAAGCCCCGCATTGGGCAGAATGGAATCGTGCTCCCCCTTGTTCTGGTGTTCATCCTTGTGTTTGCTTCCCTTTCGATGATCGGCATCCGGGCCGCCCGCACCGGCCAGGATTTGACGCGGGCCATGATCGATCAACTGGAAGCGGAAAAAAGCTTCATCAGCACCGAAAGCCGCACGCTTTTTCGCTGGCTTACCGCCCAACCGGTGATTGGCGGCATGGATTTATCAGCAGAGGCGAAATACAACCCCTTAAGCTTTCAGGATGGCTTGCCCGCTTCCGAAAATGCCCTGGATTTCTGGTCAGCCCAAAGTGGCATCCGCCGCGATGACAATGGCATCCTGATCCATTATCAAGACAGCGCCGGGCTGATCTCCCTCAATGGAACCAATGAAGATGAACTGATTTTGCTGATGGAGGCGATGGGCTTTGATCAGCTCAAAAGCAATCGGCTGATCGCCCGCCTGCTTGATTATACCGATAGCAACAGCATCCGGCGTTTTCAGGGGGCCGAGGCTCCGGCTTATCGGCTATTGAAAAAGCCGCCCCCGGCCAATGCCCCTTTGCGACATGCCTTAGAAGCCCGTGCGGTGCTGGATTGGGCCGAAGAAAGCGCTTTGTGGGACAATGATCAGCTTTTGATGGTCGCCACCGCCGAGCAACGCTCCTTCGGCCTTAATCCCGCTCTGGCAGCCCCGGCTTTGCGCGCGCTTTTGGGGGATGATCGCTTGCAACAACTGGCCGGTTCGGGCGATGTGTTCAGCCAAAGACAAGCCATTCCATCGCCACGCGCACGGATGCGTTATGAACAGTTTATCGATGGCCCCTCATCGCGCTATAAGCTGATCAGGATCATTGAATATGAGCGTCGCCCGGTGGCCGCCGACCGACCCTTTTATCGCTATAGCATTGGCACGCGCCGACAGTCGCAGGATGTTTATGACCAGTACGACGACATTAAAGCACTTCTTCCAGCCGGCTCTTGAACGGCTGTCGCCATCCGGGGAACGCCAGATCCTGAGCAAGGGTGGATTTTTCGGCGGAAAAGTGCTCGTTTTACCAAGGGCGCTGTGCCGCTATCAATATCGGGCCGGTGATTTTGGCGATGCCAGGGCTTTGCAGGCTTTAGAGCTGAAAATCCAGTTTGAAACACCTTTTGCCAATCCCGGGCATTATGTTCTGCGCAGCCCCCATGGGGCGCATATCTGGACATGGGATCAAGACGCCCTGCCCCTTGAGGCCCCGCCCCGTGCGGGCCTGAGGCTGATCCCCGAAAGCGCCCTTTATCCCGCACCCGCCGGAAATCAGCCCGCCCTGCGGCTCCTTCGCTGTATCGATGGCGTGGAAGGGCAGATCTGGGATGGGCGTGATCTCAAAACCGCCCGCTGGTGGCCGCAAGCACCGGGATCATTGGCATGGCAGGCTTTTTTGAAAGCCGGACGCTGGGAAGGCGCAGGCGACACGGGCA
Source organism: Iodidimonas sp. MBR-22 (assembly GCF_029946565.1). Lineage (NCBI taxonomy): Bacteria > Pseudomonadati > Pseudomonadota > Alphaproteobacteria > Iodidimonadales > Iodidimonadaceae > Iodidimonas > Iodidimonas sp. MBR-22. The sequence goes on along the minus strand of NZ_JARKVQ010000020.1, from coordinate 16,192 downwards.
GCGAGTGGGACGAAAATAGAGCGCCGGGCCAGCCCCTCAGCCTTCCCCTCACAACGCCAAAGCTGATCGACCGGCCTTTTCGCATTTGGGCGGTGGAAACAGGGTCGAGACATCTGGTGCCTTTGGCGATCATCCTGTTTCTCGGCCCCTTCAGCTATCAGCTCAGCGCCTGGGCCAGTGCCACATGGATGACCAGCCATTATCAGAACAAAGCCAAGGAAATCCGTTTATCCGCCCAATCTTTGCTGGCGGATCGGCGCGCGGCCCTCAGCGCCCTGCAAACAATCGATCAGCAGCAGGCTTTGGGCGATGAAAGCATCGCCGTCAGCGCGCTTTTGGAATGGACGCGGATTTTGGATGCCTATCCGATGACGATCACCCGGGTTCAGTTCAGCGATCGATCCATCGCCGTCTATGCCGATGCCAAACAGCCCGTAGATGCGCCTGCGATCATCGCCGCCCTGGAAGAAAGCCCGATCTGGAGCGGGGTGACCTTGCAGCCCTCGGTGGGATCGATCCTGATCGTGCGCGGCGAACTCAGCCCCTTCCTCGACCCCTTTCCCCTTGAAAAACCTGTGGTTGAGGATACGCCCTGAACGAACAAAAAACCCAAAAAAAAGCCCGGCGCCGAAACCAGCACCGGGCCTTCAAAGCTCTCGCATTTATAGTGCGGATCTGCGATTCAGGGATAGCTGAGACCATAGCCAAAGGAATAGACGGGCTTTTCATCCGCATCCCCCACATTCACCGGCATCTGATCCGGGCGGGCGGGCCATGAAAAGCTCAAGCGGCCGGTAAAATCAAAACGCGGCGCCCCATTTTCATCGGCGATCAGCACATCGGCCACGCCGCCGCCTTCGGTGCCCGGCAGCCATGCCGCCACAAAGGCATCCGCCGCCTGCAGATGATCGCCTGCCCACATGGGCCGCCCCGACATCATCACCGCCACCGTGGGGATGCCATCGGCCTGCAATTTTTTCAATAAGCCAAGGCTGGTGCCGCCATCCTTGAAGGCGATACTATCGGTACGATCCCCTTCAAATTCGGCATAAGGGGTTTCCCCGAACACCACGATGGCCACATCCGGGCGCTTTTTATAGCTGCCTTTGGGGCTGTATTCCGCCTTGCCACCGGCGGCTTTCACCGCCGCTTCGATGCCCGACCACAGGGTTGTCGCCCCGGGGAAATAAGAATTATCAAGATCGCGACCCTGCCATGTCACGCTCCAGCCCCCGGCCTGCATGGGAAGGCTATCTGCCGCCGATCCCACCACCAGAACACGTCGATCATGGGCGGCAATCGGCAGAACCGCCGGTTCGTTTTTAAGCAAGACAAGAGATTGCCGCACCGCCCGGCGCGCCAGATCGCGATGCACCGCATGGCCCAGCACCGCTTCCACGCCGGCCAGAGGTTGTTCGCTGGGGCGTTTGCCATCAAACAGACCGGCACGGAATTTGACCCGCAAAATACGCCGAACCGCATCATCGAGACGCGCTTCAGTGATCGTGCCCTTTTTCACATGGGCAAGCGTGCTGCGGTAAAAATCTTTCCAGTTGACCGGGGCCATCACCATATCGACACCGGCATTGATCACTTGCGCGCAAGAGCCAACGGTGCAGCCGGGGATCTGTTCATGACCATTCCAATCCCCCACCACAAAGCCATCAAATCCCATCCGATTTTTCAAAACATCGGTAAGAAGATAGCGATGCCCATGCAATTTATCGCCATTCCAGCTATTGAACGAGGCCATCACCGTTTGCACCCCGGCCTCAAGGGTCGAGACATAGCCCAAGCCATGCAGCCTGAATAAATCAGCCTCGCTCATCACCGTATCGCCCTGATCATCGCCGCCCAAAGTGCCGCCATCGCCGATGAAATGCTTGGCCGTGGCAATCACCCGATCCGCCACCAGAAAAGTGCCATCGGCGGGCGTTCCCTGCAGCCCTTCGACCATCGCCCGGCCCAATCTGGCAACAAGGGCGGGATCTTCGGAATAGCTTTCATAGGTGCGGCCCCAGCGTTCATCCCGCGCCACCGCAACAGTGGGGGCAAAGGCCCAGGGGATGCCCGTAGCCCGCACCGCCCGCGCTGTGGCCGCGCCGATTTCGCGGATCAGATCGGGATCATTCGTGGCCCCCAAGCCGATATTATGGGGATAAAGGGTTGCCCCCACGATATTATTATGGCCATGCACGGCATCGGTACCCCACAGGATGGGGATCGCCGTGCGGCCATTTTTCGGATCGACCGAAGCATCATAAAAGGCATTGGCTGCCGCCACCCAGGATAAAAAGGCACCCTTCGCATCTTTGGTGGGATAAGAACCGCCGCCGTTCAGAACCGAACCGATGTGATATTTGGTAATTTCTTCCAAAGAAATGGAATGAATTTCCGCCTGAATGGTTTGCCCTACCTTTTCTTCCAAGGTCATGCGGGCAAGCATGGCATCGATCTTCTTCTCGATTTCGGGATCTTCGGGCACTGCGCTTTTTACCACCGGCCAGATCGTCGGGTCTCTTTCGACTGTCATCTGAGGGGCGGAATCCTGAGCAAAAGCCGGGGCGGATGCCGAAAAGATCAGTGCGGCAAAACCCAATGCCTTAAACGCAAAGGCCATGCTGCTAAACCGTGTTTGGGATGGGGAATGCGACGGCAAAATCATTTCATCAACCATGAGAAAAGTCCCTGACAGAAAGAACAAGAGGGCGGAAATGGGAGCAGGATCGGTGGCAATGCCCTGTCCTGCTCCCATCACGGAGGGCTGATCTCAGCTTTTCAGCCGCAGCCGAACGCCATAGGTGCGCGGGCGGGTGAAAAAGCGCGTATTGTCGAATTGGGTGATCAACAGCGCCTGTTCCCGTTCCTGATTGGTGATGTTGTTGACAAAGGCTTCGACCCGCACCCGGCCTTCGGAAAGGCTGTAGCCGGAACCAAAATCAAGGGTGAGGAAGCTGCCCACCGTATCATCGAGACGCAAACGCGGATCTGAGGGATTTTGGAAATCGATGCTGTTGAAAATGGTCAGGAACTGTTTGGTGCGCCAGCCCGCCGAGACAATCCAATCAAAGGTGCCCGGACCCATTTCAAACATATGGGACAAAGACCCATTCAACTGATAGCGCGGGGTGCGCGGCAAGCGCCGGCCATCAATGGATTGATTAACCGCTTCATCAGGGGCCACATCCGCCTGGAAGCGGAAATCCTGAATGGGCTGAGAATTCTGCACATTGGCTTCCAGCCACAGGAACGACCAATCAAAATTGATATTATAGGGAAAGCGGAAGCCGCCATCAAATTGCGCGCCATAGATTTCGGCATCCGAAGCATTGAAATTGAACGACACCACCAAACCGCCGGTTTCGGTATCCACGGCATTGGGATCAACGCCTTCAAATTCAAGGATTTGCGCTACTGAAAGCAGGGAATTGAGCACCAGATCAGAATAATCATTATAAAAGAATGATGCATTGAGCCGGACATTGGTGGCCCCCACATCAAATTCATTCTTGCTGCCAAATTCAAAGAGGGTGACTTTTTCCTCGCCAAATTCAGGGGCAAGAGTATTGGCATCGAATTGATTATTATTGGCACCACCCGGATTGAGTGGCCCAAGCCCATCGGTACCCGGCACATTATCATTGAAGCCGCCCGATTTATGACCGGTAGAAACACTGAAATAAATCAGATGATCATCGGTGATGTCATATTCCAGCCGTGACCGCCAATCTACGAAGCTATTATCGATGCGGCCATTTTGAATGGCGATCTGACCGGGAAAAGGCAGAGCGAAACTGACCTTGCCATCCGCCGGACAATTGAAGAAATCGCCTGCAATGGTATCGAGACAATCCGGGCGCTGATCAAAAGGTGTGTCACCAAAAACCGGACCATTGGCGAAAATATCATCAACATTATCGCGCACCCCGAATTCCTTGACCCCATCAAAGAAGAAATCCAGAACTTCCTGATCATTGACAAAGCCATCGCCATTGATATCGGGATTGAAAATGCTTCTGTCCTTACCTGCGAAATCAAAGCCCGGCGTACCGATACGCACCCCGCCGCAGCAGGAGAAATTCTCTCCACCGATGGCAAAGCCATAGCGGGCATTGACGCCGAAACGGGTTTTCTTGTCATCGGTATAGCGCACCCCACCGGTCAGCCGCAGCTTGGGGGTGATGGAAAAAGTGGCATCCCCAAAGAAAGACAGAGATTCGCCATCCGTATCGGGCTGATTGAATTCAAGCCCAGAGAAGAACAGGCCGCGATCCCCGGTGGAACCCAGGAAAGTGAACTGCTCTTCTTCGAAATAGAACACCCCGGCAGACCAGATCAGGCGCTGATCATCTTTCGAGACCAGCCGCAATTCATGAATGATCGATTCGGAATCGGTAATCGATTGAAAGCGGGAGAAATTATCGAAATTTTCTTCAAACGGAACCAATGTTTCAAGTACACCGGGGAAATCGGGACCCAAAGGCGTCGTTGCCTCGAAATCATAGACCAGATCGCGATAGCTCCCCAGATATTCGATATTAAAGGGACCGACATCATAATTGATTTCGATCTTTGCCCCCCAATGTTCAGTATCCAAAATAGGGGTGATCCCGCGCGCGATCACATTACGCGGCTTTTTGATTTCAGAGGGCGCAACCCCATTGCCCAATGGATTGGCAAAATTGACCCCGGTAAAGCCCGTGCCTTGCTCCTGCACATAATCGCCGGTCAGAAGGATGCGGAGTTTATCATTGGGTTCATATAGAAAATGCGCCCGAAAGCCCAGATTGTCCTCGGCCTCGGCAACATCAATATCATCCACCGGACCCACATTATTAAGATAGGAATCATGATCAAGGCTAAAGCCCGACACCCGGAGGGCCATTTTATCGCCAATCGGCACATTGACCATGGCATGGATCGAGGTTTGATCGAAATTGCCAAATTCCACTTCGGCCATGGCATCCCAAACCCCAAGACCGGGCTTGATCGAGATGATATTCACACTGCCCGCCGTGGCATTGCGCCCGCGCAGGGTGCCTTGGGGGCCGATATTCACTTCCACCCGCTCGATATCGAAAAAGACCGAGCCAATCCCCCGGGGACGCGGCACATAAACGCCATCAAGATGGGTGGCAGCGGCCGGATCGCCCAATTCGGTATTGTTGCTGCTGCCGATCCCGCGAATCCACACCTCGACATTGCCCTGATTATTGGCAATCTGCAATCCGGGGAAGCGGCCATTGAGATCGGTGAGATTCTGCACCCCAAGCTGCTTGAGATCGTCCCCCCGAAAGAGGGCGGCCGTGCCCGCAAGATTTTGCAGGCTTTGGGTGCGGCGCTCCACCGTCACGGTGATTTCCTCGATCTCGATCTGATCACGATCCGTGACCTGAGCGAAAGTAACACCCGACATGGCCGTGCCAAGTAACGCTGATGTCAGAACTGTCCGCCGCGCGGATCTGTTAAATGATCGGTTCATTTTTCTCTCCCCATGTGGAAGGCCTCACCTTCCAGATCCATCCTGATGACGAACAGGCTTTGCCCGGTCGCCTTGATTGACAAAGTCGCGGCCTGATCGGTTGATCCGATCTTCCAACCACGCCCACGGCCCTTATGGCTTTATGATAGCGCTTTCAGAATCGAGCGTTACAGGAAGAGGCAACAGAAATCCAGCGTTTTATGGTAGCGCTTTCAGGAAATTGCGCAGATTGTAAATTTTATAAGGAATAAGCGTGCAGGGGGAAAAGCCGCCAAGGCTTCCGTGCGGGTCCCTAAGGCTTGGTTTTCAAGGGTGGCGTGGTGGGGCCGTGGATTGGCGAATGATCATTTCATGCGGAACGGTGATATGCATCGCGTCGGCTTTCAGCCGGCCTTCCCGCACCGCCATCAGATTGGCGATGGACAAAGCCGCCATATCCCGTGTGGATTGCCGGATGGTTGAAAGGCTGGGGGTAACCCAGGATGCGATGGTGCCATCATCAAAGCCCATCACCGATAGATCATCGGGCACCTTCAACCCCCGCTCGGCTGCCACAGACAGGACGCCTGCAGCCATTTCATCATTGCTGGCAAAAATGGCCGTGGGGGGATCGCCCCGATCAAGCAAGGCACGGGCCCCGCGCGCCCCGCTGGCAAAATCGAAATAGCCCTGGGCCAAAGCATCGGCGGGCAATGCGACGCCGTGGGCCTTCAGGCTTTCCTGAAAGCCCAATAAACGATCATGCGAGCCCCCATGTTCGGGATGGCCGATGATATGCCCGATCCGGCGATGGCCAAGCCCGATCAGATAATCGGCAACCTCGCGTCCGGCGGTGCGATCATCGATCCCGACCGACAAAATCTGGTCCATGCGCCGGATCGGCGCCACCCGGATCATCGGAATCCGCCGTTTTTGCAACAACGCGATCACCGCTTCATCATTGCACACGGGCGATGTGAGGATGATCCCATCAGGATTGATCTGGCCGATGAAGCTGGCGAGTTTATCGGTCATCGAGGGATGATCGAGAATTTCAATGACCAGATGCAGGCCTTCCCGGCTGCAGGCGGTCACCGCCCCCCCCAAAAGCCCCGCCACATAATCCCCCCCCGCATGATCAAAGATCATCGCCATGATATGGGATCGATCCCCGGCCAGATTGCGGGCATAAAGATTGGGGCGATAATGCAGTTCCTTCACGGCGGCATGAACGCGCTCGCGCATGGCTTCGCGCACATAGCGCTCATCATTCAGCACCCGCGATACCGTCGATACCGAAACACCGGCAAGCCGCGCCACATCATCAATCGTGGCTTTCATGATCTTTTCCAGGGTCGTCTCCAGCCATTGTCTTGCACCCTCAACCGGGATAATGATAGCGCTTCCAGATGTCCATAGTTTCATCGCTTCTCAGATGTGATTTTAAAAGCATGACCCCGGAAATGAAACCCTTTCAAGGATGGCTCGGCTTATGAGAACCGGCGCATGAGGCTGGGTTGGCGCACCCGCATCGGTTATGGATCGGGGGATTATGCCCTCAATTTATTCTGGCAAGGCACGGGTTACTATCTTTTCTTCTTTTATACGGATGTGATCGGCCTGCCCGTGGCCACTGCCGGGGTGATCTTTGCCATCGGCGGCCTGTGGGATGCGATCAGCGATAGCCTGATGGGCTATTGGGCCGAACGCACCAAAAGCCGCTATGGCACCTATCGGCCTTATCTGCTCTATGGCTGCCTGCCCCTCGCACTCTCGTTCATTGCTGTTTTCTATCCTTATCCCATTGAAAATGAATTGCTCTTGATTATCGTGCTCACGCTTGCCCTCCTTGTCTTTCGCAGTGCCTATACGCTTGTCTCCATCCCCTATGCGGCGCTCAGCGTGCGCTTGAGCCAGGACAGCGATGAGCGAACACGGCTCGCCACCGTGCGCATCGTTTTTGGTTTTTTGGGCGGGATCACCGCGATCATTCTGGCGGGCGGCCTGCAAGATCAGTTGAGCGACCGGCTGGCCTTTCCGATCTTTGCCACCCTGTGCGCCTGTCTGTCGGTGCCGATCCTGCTTTTCTGCTTTCGCAACTGCCATGAAACCGCCGCCAGCACCCCATTAGCCCCGGCGGCTTATAATTTGGGGCAATTGATCAAGGCGATGCGGCACAATTCGGCGTTTCTTCTGCTGTGTGGTGGCATCATTCTGGTGACTTTGGGCGGTGCCCTGATCGGCAAAACCGTCCTTTATATTTTTGTTTATGATCTGGGGGATCGGGCGGCAGGCAATCTCACAATTTTGATCATGACCATCATCCCGATCCTAACGATCCCTTTATGGTCATTGCTTGCTCTGCGGTCTGGCAAGAAAATCGGCTGGCTTGCAGGCAGTGCCACGGCCTTTATCGGGATGATCTTCCTTTATGCTGATCGCTCTGGCTCGGTGCTGATGGCCATGCTTGGCTATGGGGTGATCTCGGCCGGGCTGTCTTCCTTTGCGGTTTTATTCTGGAGCATGTTGCCCGATACCATCGAATTTGGCGATCTGCGCTCTGGCGTGCGCCATGAATCGGCGCTGGTGGGGCTGATCTCTTCAATGCAAAAAGCGTCCATGGCCGGTTCAGCCCTGCTTTTGGGGATTTTGCTCGATCTCATCGGTTATCAGGCTGAAGCCATGCAATCACCCCAAACGCTGGATGGCTTGCGCATGATTGCCGGGCTGATCCCTGCCATGGCCATGGTTTTATCCGCTTTGGCCATAGCCTTTTATCCGATCAGCACCGCTTCGCATCAACGCACGCTGCGGGATCTGGCCACCCGCGACCAAAAAGCCGAAAGCCCTGCCGATTGACTTCACAAATGCGCTATCCTGTTGAATTAACAAGACAGGTTTCATAAATTCGCCCCATTATAGTCTGAATTTGAAACCTCGACATTTGTGTAATGCGCGCATTTCAAGGTGGCATTGTGTTTCACTGGCTTTATCCATGGTTGCCGGGTTCATTTCAGATTGCCAGATAAAAGGGTTCGGCATGAAGATTATCCTTGCGCAACCGCGAAGTTTCTGTGCGGGCGTGGAGCGCGCCATCGAAAGCGTTGAACGGGCTTTGGCGCTGTTTGGCGCGCCGGTTTATGTGCGCCATGAAATCGTTCATAATCGCCATGTGATCGAGGATCTGCGCGCCAAAGGGGCCATTTTTGTCGATCAGGTGACCGAAATCCCGAAAGGCGCCCGCACCATTTTTTCGGCCCATGGTGTTTCGTCCGACGTGGAAGCGGCCGCCCATGCGCGGGGCCTGAAGGTCATCGATGCCACCTGCCCGCTGGTCAGCCGGGTGCATCAGGAAGCCCAGCGCTATGCCCGTGCCGGCTATGCGGTGATCCTGATCGGTCATGCCGGGCATATCGAGGTTGAAGGCACGCTGGGCCGCATCGATGGCCAGGTGCATCTGGTGGAAAGTACAAAAGATGTTGAAGCGCTGGACCTTGGCACCGCCGAGCGCATTGCTTATGTAACCCAGACAACGCTTTCGGTGGATGATACCCGCCATATCATCGCCGCCCTGGAAAAACGCTTTCCAAAGATCAAAGGCCCGGATGTGAATGATATCTGCTATGCCACCCAAAATCGTCAGCAGGCGGTGCGCGAAATTGCGCCGCAGGTGGATCTGATGCTGGTGCTGGGATCGGCCAACAGCTCAAATTCCAACAGGCTGCGTGAAATAGCCGCATCCTATGACATTCCCGCCTATCTGATCGAGAATGCCTGCGCCCTTGATCCCGATTGGCTGGAGGGTGTGAGCCATATCGGCATCACCGCCGGGGCATCCGCCCCTGCATTTTTGGTTGACGAACTCATCGAACGCCTTCAGACCCTTGATCAGATTGATCTGATCCCTCATGAGGGCGTTCTGGAAACCCAGCGTTTCAAACTGCCCGCCGGATTGAGCGGCAGCGCCTGACGCCAGATCGAAGACACGAAAGGAATCACCGTGGCTGTCCCTATTTTGCAACAAATCCGCGTCGGAAGTTATATCCTCAAGCAAAAGCTCAAGGGGAATAAGCGCTATCCGCTGGTTTTGATGCTGGAACCCCTGTTTCGCTGCAATCTCGCCTGTTCGGGCTGTGGCAAGATCGATTATCCCGAACCGATCCTGAACAAGCGGCTTTCGGTGAAAGAATGCCTTGATGCCGCCGATGAATGTGGGGCGCCCATCGTCGCCATTCCCGGCGGCGAGCCTTTGATCCACAAGGAAATCGGCGAAATCGTCGCAGGGCTCGTGAAGCGCAAGAAATTCGTCTCGCTATGCACCAATGCTCTTTTGCTGGAAAAAAAGCTGCATCTGTTCAAGCCGTCTCCCTATCTCTTTTTCTCGGTCCATCTTGATGGCCTGAAGGAAGAGCATGATAAATCGGTCTGTCAGGATGGCGTGTTCGATAAAGCCGTCAAAGCCATCAAGGCAACGCAGGACAAAGGCTTTCAGGTCAATGTCAATGCCACCATTTTTGAAGGGGCGCAGCCCGAACGGGTGGCGGCTTTCCTTGATTATGCCCGCGATATAGGGGTGGGGGTCACCATTTCCCCCGGCTATGCCTATGAACGCGCCCCTGATCAGGAGCATTTCCTCAATCGCAAAAAGACCAAGGAATTGTTCCGTGATATTCTGGCCCGGGGCAAAGGCAAGAAATGGACCCTGAACCATTCCAGCCTTTATCTCGATTTTCTGGCAGGCAATGAATCCTATCATTGCACGCCATGGGGGATGCCCACCCGCAATATCTTTGGCTGGCAAAAGCCCTGCTATCTTTTGGGCGAAGGCTTTGTTTCCAGCTTCAAGGAATTGATGGAAACCACCGAATGGGATCAATATGGCACCGGCAATTATGAAAAATGCGCCGATTGCATGGCCCATTGCGGCTATGAGCCCACGGCTGCTGCCGATGCTTTGGCCAATCCGCTGAAGGCCCTGATCTCCGGTTTGCGCGGCCCCCGCACCACGGGTGCCATGGCCCGGGAAATTTCATTGGATAATCAGCGGCCCGCCAAATATATCTTTGAAAAGCAGGTGCAAACCTTCATGACCGATGTGCATGAAGACAAAGCCGCAAAAGCCGGTGCAGCAGATCAAAGCAAATCAAAAGCCGCTGCGGGCGAAGCCAAAGACACGCTCGCCAAAACGGCCTAAAACTGCTTGGGCCGTCTTGCTTTGGCGGCCCAAACGCAGCAATTCTGGCAGCATCCCCGGATTCGCCAGCACAGCCCTGATCACCGGCCATAGGGCCAAGGTGCCATCGGGGCGCATCCCCAAAAGCGCCGATTGGGGAATTTCCTGATCCGCCGGATCGGCAATCACCCGCAATGCCAGAAATGGCAGGCCCGCGCGGGCGGCTATTTTGGCCACCCCATAGCTTTCCATATCCACAGCCATCGCCCCGCTTTCACGAAACAGCGCCCGCTTTGCCCCATGGCTGGCGGCGGGCACCACCGCTTCGATGATCGAGCCGGTATAAAATCCCGGTAAACCGCCAGCCTGATCCAGATCGGGCGTCTGTTCCGTCCCACCGGGGGCAGCTTCCAAGGCCCGGCTGAGGGCACAAAACAAGCTATCGGCCGCCAGCAGTTTTTTATGATCGGCGCTGCGCACAGAGCGAGCCAAAATCACATCGCCGCTGCACAAGGCAGGATCAATCCCCCCGGCCAGCCCCATCGACAACAAAATCTGCGCGCCTTCATCCACCAGCTTTTGCGCCGCCATGGCCGCCCGCGCCCGCCCCGGGCCAAGGCACAGCACCATCACCTCATCAGCACAGCCTGCGGCGCGTGCAGCCGCCAACACCACCTGCGCTTCAAACACAAGGCCCGTTACGACGCCCAGTTTTTTCATTGTACCTGTTCTTTCCGATCGAATGCCTGAAAATCGCCATAACGCAGCCCGAAGCCGATCATCAACCCGGCCTGAAGCTTTTTGACGGCGCGCCTGTTAGGGCTAGTAAAGATATTCGTCAAAAGCGCGATTGGCATCCCCATGCCAGTGCCCGTGATAATCGGCCAGCATCTGATCGGCAAGGGTGCGGTTATCTTCGACCATCTGTTGCAGGATATTGAGGAACACCGCTTCGCTTTCATCGGCATCATTTAAAATATTGCGCGCCGCCAAACCTTGTCGGGCAATCATCAAAACATCCCGCCCCAGCTCGCGCAAGGTGCGATTGCCCGGCACCGGCGCCGACAAGCCCCATTTCGGCGCGGCATCGCGCAGGGCCCGCATCTCATCAAAGCGCCAATCCTTGACCAGATCCCAAGCCGCCGCCTGCGCCGCCCCATCATAAAGCAAACCCACCCACAAAGCGGGCAAAGCACACAGCCGGGCCCATGGGCCGCCATCGGCACCGCGCATTTCCAGAAAGGTTTTCAGCCGCACTTCGGGGAAAATGGTGGTGAGATGATCCTCCCAATCCTTGAGGCTTGGGAAAAGACCGGGATGGCCGGGCAGGGCCCCTTTCATGAAATCGCGGAACGATAAGCCCGATACATCGAGCATCACCCCATCGCGTTCGATGAAATACATCGGCACATCAAGGGCATAATCCACATAGCGCTCAAACCCGAAGCCATCTTCAAAGACAAAGGGCAGCATACCGGTGCGATCGGGATCGGTATCGGTCCAGATCTGGCTGCGCCAGGATAAAAAGCCGCTGGGCTTGCCTTCCAGAAAGGGTGAACTGGCAAAGAGCGCGGTGGCCAAAGGCTGCAAGGCCAATGCGATGCGGAATTTCTGGACCATATCGGCTTCCGAGCCAAAATCCAGATTCACCTGCACGGTGCAGGTGCGCAGCATCATATCAAGGCCCAAATTGCCTTTTTTCGGCATATAGGCGCGCATGATATCATAGCGTGCCTTGGGCATGATGGGGATCTGATCACGCCGGGCAGTGGGGTGAAAGCCCATCCCCAAAAAGCCCACATCAAGGGTATCGCCCACCGATTTCACCTGTGCCAGATGGCCATTCACCTCGCGGCAGGTTTGATGCAGATTATCAAGGGGGGCGCCGGAAAGCTCGAACTGCCCGCCCGGTTCCAAAGTGATCGATGCCCCATCCTGATACAGGGCGATGAGATGGCCGCGCTCATATTTCGGGCTCCAGCCAAAATGGCGCAGGCCTTCCAGAACGGCTCCGATCCCACGCGGGCCTTCATAGGGGATGGGGGCATGATCATGGCGATCAAACACGAATTTTTCATGTTCCGAACCGATCCGCCAGTGATCTTTCGGCTTTGATCCCCGCTCCAATGCAGCAACAAGATCGGCCTTGCTTAAAAGGCTGCTTCCCTGATCGGCCATATAGCCCGCGCTCCAGACTGTTGTTCGTGAAACGGAGTTAGGCGAGACGCCCCGCTATTGCAAGCCTGATGGATCATCAAGGTCAGCCGCCCCAAGGACCGCCCCCACCACCGACAAGGCCGCGATGACCGCGGTTTCAGCCCGCAAAACAAGCCGCCCCAACCCAACGGGCTGAACCGCCTGATGCGCCCGCAGGGCTTCGCGCTCGCTCGGCGAAAAGCCCCCTTCGGGCCCACATAAAACCGCGCAGGGCTTCGGGCCCTGCGGCTCACTATCACGCAATTGTGTTCCCAAAATCCGTTTTGCCGCTAGCAACAAAGGCTGGGCATCCCCGGCTTCATCGCAAAAAAACAAAGGCTCGGGGGCGGGCCTAGCCGCCAAAAGCTGTGACAGGGGCATGGGGGGATCGATCCGGGGCAGGCTCAAACGTCCGCATTGCTCGGCGGCTTCCCGGGCGATGAGCTGCAGGCGATCATCCCTTAGCCGCGCAATCTGGGTATAGTCGGTGATCACCGGGATGATGCGGGCCACCCCCAATTCGGTGGCTTTTTCGATGATCAGATCGGTGCCCGCGCGCTTAACCGGGGCAAAGCACAGGGTCAATCCGGGCCATGCGGGATCATCCTTTTGGGCGCGGGTCTGGCTTTCCACGGTTAAAAGCGCGGCTTTCCGGCTGATATCGGTGATCTCAGCGTGCCATTCACCATCCATGCCATTAAACAGGCTGATCAGATCGCCCGGCTTTTGCCGCATCACCGATCCGATATAATGGGCGGCCATATCCGATAAGCGGATCGCCTGCCCGGCCATCAGCCGGTCGGAGATAAAAAGGCGGATCATCGGATGCGATTTGCTCATCGCTTTGGGGTGCCGCTTTGCGCCGGGAAGGTCAAGGCCCAAATCCTGGGCCCCAGAAATCCGCAAAGGGGCCGACTATACAACGGCACATAGGCAGAGTAGCATCCCGATCCATCAAAACCTAAAAACGAACCAATATTGCAGGCCATCATCAACGATCAGGGGAAATGTTCATGCACAGATCGATTTCAGCCTTAAGCCTTGCTGCCATGCTTGTGGGCGGGGCTGTCACCGGCTTTGCCGCAAGCCTTGGCTTTCACGCCACGGCCATGGCCCATACGGTGATCCATGCCGGACGGCTGATCATCGATCCGCAAAAACCGCCCTTGCGTGAACAATCGATCATCATTGCCGATGGCCGGATCGAGAGAATCGAAGCGGGCTACAATGATGCCGATCCCCAAAAGCATGACGTGATCGATCTGAAAAACGCCACGGTGATGCCCGGGCTGATCGATATGCATACCCATCTGCTGTTTGAACTGGGGCCACAGGCCGCCCTTGATCGGGTGAAGATGAGCACCACCGATATGGCCATGCAGGGCGCGCTTTATGCCAAACGCACCCTTGATGCCGGCTTTACCACGGTGCGCGATCTGGGGGGCGACCCGGAAGCCATTTATGGCCTGCGCGATGCGATTGAAAAAGGCTGGATCAGCGGCCCCCGCATCATTGCGGCGGGCAATAGCATCTCGGGTACCGGCGGCCATGCCGATGTGGATGGCTATAATGCCGAAATCCTCCATATGATGACCCCCGATACCATCTGCGATGGCCCTTATGATTGCCGCCGGGCGGTGCGCACCGCTGTCAAATATGGCGCGGATGTGATCAAGATCACGGCCACCGGCGGCGTGCTGTCGGATTCCGCCACCGGCCTGATGCAGCAGATGAAAGACGATGAAATCGCCGAGATCATCTCCACCGCCCACAGCATGGACCGCAAAGTGGCCGCCCATGCCCATGGCGCCGATGGCATCAATGCCGCTTTGGAAGCCGGGATCGATTCCATCGAACATGGCTCGCTGCTCGATGAAAGCTCGATCAAGCTGCTCAAGAAAAGTGATGCCTGGCTGGTGCCTACGCTGATTGCCGGGAAAACCGTGGTCGATAAAATCCGCGAGCAGGATTTCCTGCCCCCCTCGATCCGGGAAAAAGCGCTGGGCCTGCCCGCCCTGGTGATGGCCAATGTGGGCAAGGCTTATAAGGCCGGGGTGAAAATCGCCTTTGGCACCGATAGCGGTGTTTCGGCCCATGGCGATAATGCTCAGGAATTTCTGTTGCTGCGCGAATTGGGGATGAAAAACGATGAAATGATCGCCACCGCCACGGTGAATGCCGCCCAATTGCTGGGGATGAGCGATAAGCTGGGCACCATCGAAGCGGGCAAATATGCCGATATCATTGCCGTTTCGGGCGATCCTCTTGATAATATCGAAGCCCTTCTTGATGTGGGCTTTGTGATGCGGGCGGGCCATGTGGCCAAAAACGATTTCTGATCGGCCCACCCCACCCAAGCACAAGGCCCCCACCCCATAAAGGATTGATGCTTATGCCTGCCGCCACCCGCCCCCGTCGGTCCGTTCTTTATATGCCGGGATCAAACAGCCGTGCCCTGCAAAAGGCGCGGTCTCTCGCCTGCGATGGCCTCATTCTCGATCTCGAGGATGCCGTCTCTCCCACCGCCAAGGATGAGGCCCGCCAGCAGGTGCGCGCCGCCCTCAATGCCGGGGGCTATGGCGAACGCGAACTGGTGGTGCGGATCAATGCCCTTGACAGCGATTGGGGGCGCGAAGACCTCGAAGCCCTGACCCAAAGCGCGCTTGATGCCATTTTGCTGCCAAAAGTGAGCACGCCGGATCAGATCCACGATCTGGAACAGCGGATGAATGCACTGGGCTATGCCCCCGATTGCGCCATCTGGGCGATGATGGAAACGCCTTTGGGAATTTTAAATGCCCAAAGCCTTGCCGCCAGCACGCCCAGATTGGCCTGTTTCGTGATGGGCACCAATGATCTGGCCAAGGATCTTCGGCTGCCCCCCGATGCCGATGATGCGGCTTTTGCCACCAGCTTTGGCCTGTCTCTGCTGGCGGCGCGGGCTTATGATCTGGCGATTATCGATGGGGTTTATGGGGCGCTTGATGATGGGGATGGCTTCCGCCGGGCCTGTGCCAAGGCGGCGGCCTTGGGCTTTGACGGCAAAACTTTGGTGCATCCACGCCAGATCGATCCCGCCAATGAGATTTTCCGGCCCTCAGCCGACGCCATCGAAAAAGCGCGGGCGATGGTAACGGCCTGGGCAGAGGCCGAAGCCGCGAACAAGGGCGTCGCCGTGCTGGATGGCAAGATGATCGAGCTTTTGCATGTACAAGCCGCCAAACGCCTCCTCGCCCTCGCTGATGCCATCAACGCACGGGGCTAGGGGATTTTTCGCCAAAGGCCCGCGTCATCAACTCTGTTGTTGGAGTTTCATATCTCTGATTTTTGCGTTAGCGATGACGATGATTTTTCGCATGAGG